>DATDLD010000153.1:0-17123 GCA_036519475.1 Candidatus Nitrosopolaris sp.
CTTCCCTAGAAGAGATTAACGCGAATCTTAAGGATATAGAAGAACGACGTGAGGACTTGATTAAAAGGAGTCGAGAGGTGATTATTCTCTGTAGCAAATCTATTGTTGGACTGCATCGCCGTGAAACAATGGAAGCCGAACGAATGATTACGGATGCTAGATTAAGACTAGACGAATTAAGAACACATGCCAAGACAGATCTCATAAAGTACATTGCTATAGCTGAACAAGAATTAGTAGAAGCATATACATTGAAATCCATTTTAGAGAGAAAAGCGTTACCCAACATGATAGAACTCGGTGTCACAGGTACCTCTTATGTCACCGGTTTAGCTGACAGCATTGGTGAAATCAAGAGGATGATCTATGATCAATTAAGAGAGGGTAGAGTAGAC
This sequence comes from Candidatus Nitrosopolaris sp., assembly GCA_036519475.1. Classification (GTDB taxonomy): domain Archaea; phylum Thermoproteota; class Nitrososphaeria; order Nitrososphaerales; family Nitrososphaeraceae; genus DATDLD01. Next base: position 396 of record DATDLD010000153.1, read on the forward strand.
ATTGCAATAAGTTTATTCGACATCATGCAGGAAATTTACAGTGTGATATATCCATTTGGCGTTTACGATAATCTGATTCCGGGGTTTCGACGAAAGTTAGATGTTGCAAGAATGCTAATCGAAGACATTCGTGCAGTGATTGCTGAAGAAACAAGAAGAGGACTGATGTTAAGAGCCATAAGCAACTTAGAGAACATCCTTCTGCAAAACCGACCATAGTTCGTGAATAGTCGTTCTAGGCCCCACTTTTCTCGTACGGGTTTACCCGTGAACAGTTGATGCTTAACTAAACCTTGTGAATGCTTCTTGAAGTATATTTTTCAATAGCTTTTCCCAGTGAGGAAACCCTGCTGGAGAATTCGGGTAATTACGATAATGTAACATCAATCTTTCATTTACGCTTGCAGTGTATTTCATGTTCTCTGCTAATTTCTTGTTAAGCGCGCCTCTTATCAAGATATCCAATTTATTTAAAGCACTAAACTGTGGATGTTCTCCATTTGTGATCTTATCGACATCCATTTTCGATAGAAAATGCTTCATACCGTAGTTTATCTGGTCATTCGACAAACCTTGTAACATGCGTCGAAATACCTCTAATCCAGCAGTTTTGTACCCGTAATCATTAACAAAGTCTGTGTTGTATTTCCACAAGCCATCTTCTGAAGTGTCACCCATTTCAATTGCTTCGACAGCATCCTTCCCTGCAATAGTGGCAGCGATGATTGCAGGGCCGATGCCACCAGCATCAAGAGGCTTTGGCATCCAAGCAGAATCTCCTACAAGCATATAGCCATTTGCAACCATACAATCGTTCTGACGTCTCACAGAAACTTGCCAAGTTCCCCACGCATTTCCATCATCCATTTCAGAATCTGAAATTTTTGGATTTTCGATTACAGGATTAACCTGGACGTATTCGTCAATGAGTGTCTTCAAATCCTTATGGACTTTTATTTCTTTATTGAGTTTTGCTAATGCTTTCTGTTGCACTCCCAATCCAATGTTAACTTTATTATTTCCTTTAGGAAATACCCAGCCATAACCACCGGGCGCTAGTTTCTGATCTAAATGGATAATACAATAGTTTGGATCAAAGTAGGTTTGGTCTTGCCTGGCTTCGTTAAAATTGAAGATATATCTCCCTGTAGCCTCAAGGTCATCTCTATCAATCCTCTGTTGGATAAAAGACTTTATTCTAAGATTTGTACGCAAAACTGAGGTAACTCCAGTGCAGTCAATTACCAGCTTGGCTGTCTTTTTAAATGGTATTTTTCTGATTAAATCATCTCCTTCTACGCCTATTACAGTATCTTGGTCTATGATTAACCCACGTAGTGCGATTCCTTCTCTTATTTCTACTCCGAGTTTTACTGCATCCTTCATTTGTCTCTGCGGTAAGATCTTTCTGTTTAGAAGATAGCCTTCCCCGTCGAAAGATAGAGCAGTTTGATGATCAGGCGAGTATGCAATCACCCCTTTCACTCTATGTTCAATCTCGGGATAGCCCCACTCGATACCGAGACGACTTGACATGTAATCCACTGTGTTCTTTCCTACGGCGTCGCCGCATATCCAGCCAGAGATCGTTTTCCTACCCAGTATTAACGAAGGATTTCTATCAACGACAAGAATACGAAGAGCCTTGTGCGAATAATAGCCGGCAGATGTTGCGACTATCATGCCAGCTAGGCCACCGCCAGCCACTATAAGATCATAATCCCTTTCGTGTGATCCGTTCACAATCGAGCCACAAGATGGGGCTTCTATATTTAAAAGTTTTACTTTAGATCAATTTGCGAAGTAGTACTTTGAGGGAATGATGGGAACCGATGTTTTCAAACTCAACTCTAGCAATCGATTGCGTTCAACTGAATCTTGCTACTAATTCATTTGTCGGGTTTAGATGGACTTTTGACTTGGCGAAGTCTTGAACAAAATTTTAGCGCTGAATAGAACGTGAAAGTGGAATCACACAAAAGTTATCGAGGATCCCAGTGTTGGCGTACAAGATGTTTCCCAGTGTTACTGCATTATCTGTGAACCCAAACGTTTCATTAGAACCATACATTCGACGCAGTGCAAAGGATCGTTGACCGGATATGTAAATCGCCATTCCACCCAAGCCTATCAACCGTTACAATTTATGTGTTATCTTACAGTAACTGATTTAGCTAGATTACGAGGGTAGTCAGGATCGGTGTTTTTAGTAACTGCCAAGCTATAGGCAAGCAGCTGAAGTGGTATGACTTCTATAATAGGATAGTAAACATCCTTCATTTCTGGTATTTGTATCATCTTATCATAAACGTCATTTGGTAGATTTGAGACACCAATTAGAGTGGCACCTCTAGCCTTTATTTCGTGTGCGGAAGAAATCATGTCATCGTATGTAGAGTCAGATGGGTTGATCATTATAACTGACGAGCTTTTATCGATGAGTGCAAGTGGACCATGCTTTAACTCTCCCGCTGCTACAGCCTCTGCGTGAATGTACGTAAGTTCCTTTATTTTGAGTGCAGCCTCTAGGGCAACTGGATAGTGTATCGACCTTCCTACAATGTAGATATCTTTGGCTTCCTTAAGACTTTCTGCAATCGTCTCGATTGAAAGTGCATAACCAAGCATATGTTCTATTGCTGTACTAACTTGTTGCTTATCAGACTCAAATCCTATCTTACTACCACTTATCAAATTGACGATATGGTACAGTACTGATAGCTGACCAGTAAAGCTCTTCGTCGCTGCTACCCCTATTTCAGGGCCGCAATTTATACTAAGGAATGAATCGCTATTACGTGCTAAAGAAGAGGTAGGGATATTTACAATCGAAAGAATTTTTGCCCCAGCTTGCTTAGCTTCTTTGACAGAATGAAGCACGTCAGCAGTTTCACCGCTCTGGGATAATGCGACAAGCACAGAATCTTTATCTATAAAATCGAGAACATATTGAAATTCACTGGACATGACTGATTCTGCACGTATCTTAGCAAATTTTGCTAAAAGGTATTTAGCAACTAGTGCCGCGTGATAACTTGTCCCACTTCCTGTAATGTATACGGCATTGGCCCGCGCTAAAATATTACAAAATATGCGTGTCCTCTCTTCGTTCTGCAACGTAGCCGACATGACACAAAGAGGCTGTTCATGAATTTCTTTCAATGTATGATGTGCATATTTTCCCTTATCTGATGCACCAAGCTCCCAAGCTACCTGCGTGACAGGATGAACAATAGGAGCTCCCTCAAAATCAAATAATCTTAACTGTTTGTCTATAATCGCAATATTTCTATTATCTAGAAAAATAGCCTTGTCTGTATACTTGAGAAATCCAAGAACGTCGCTGGATATGAAAAAAGCATCATTTGCCAGCCCAATTATAAGGGGCTCTTCATATCTTGCTCCGCTTATAGTACCATCTCTGAAAATTGCAACAAACGCGTAAGATCCCATCAATCTTTGACATGTCTGAATCATTGCCTTTTTAACATCGCGTTGCTCAGAATAATACTTTTCAAGCAAGTGTGAAATAACCTCACTATCGGTCTCACTAGTGAACGTATGTCCAGAGGCCATAAGTTCTCCTTTTAATTGCGTATAATTCTCAATAATACCATTATGCACAACCGCGATCTCTTCTGAACATCCAGAATGGGGGTGCGCGTTTTTGGAAGTTACAGCACCATGGGTAGCCCATCTAGTGTGACCTATACCAGCATAACCAGGCATCATTGCCAACTTCAAAGTTCTATTTACATCATTAACTTTACCTATACCCTTTAGTATCTGAATACGATCGTCATTAAACGTAGCAATACCTACGCTATCATAACCTCTGTATTCCATTGCTTTCAAGCTTTCAACTAATACAGGAGCAACAAAGGAGTTCCCCCTATAGCCAACTATTGAACACATTTGAGCTATTGCCCCCTCAGAAGCTATTAAAAATTCCCAATTTCATCTTATACCACTATAATAATTTGTTTATACTTGAAAGATGTGCGTAAAGGTCGATCAAATGCAATTTAAATGTTATCTAAATAACTATTGTTACTACTATAAACCATTATATAATTGTCCTAAGGAATACGTCCGTTGCAGAAGAAAACTCTGATATATAACAAAGATCTCAAGAATTTTGAAAAAAATATACTTATTTTTGATAATACGGAGCAAATGCGTATTCTGGCCAATCCTTTAGCCTGGAAAATAATGAGGTTATTGTCAAATAGTCCTTCGTATTCTTCCCAGATTGCCAAGAAATTAAAAATTTATGAGCAGAGTGCATACTATTATATTAACAAGTTAGCGGACATAGGTGCTATAGAGGAAGTCGGAATCTCTCGCGTTAGAGGGGGAACGGCTAGGTTATATCAACCTTCAAGCCCTGCGTTTGGAGTAGAATTAGATTGGGGTGAGAAAGAACTTGAAAAAGGAGATAGGGGGCAGAATAAACACGAGCACGCTCGTAAATTTTTTAGCGACTACATTATAGATAATTCCTTTGATGGCTTGATAGTAGTTGGGGCACCAACTCCTCATGGACCCTATAAATCATCTGCTCGAGATGGCCATTACGCGGTACATCTAGCATTTTTCTTGGGTACCATAAGCAGTATTCCTCCTGAATTTGTAGTAAAGCTGGACGCCGATGCGAAAGCAGAGAAAGTCTTAGACGGCCGAAATTTAATTTCCATTGGTGGACCTGGCACAAATATAATAACAGCTGAATTTAACAAATTTCTTCCCATAAAGTTCAACGAATCAAATTTCTGGTCCGGACTAGTCGAGGGCTCTACTAAACTCTATAATCTTGATAATCAAGGTTTAATCGCAAAGATCAAAAATCCTTACAGCGGCAAGGGTACTATCATTATAGTTGCAGGTGTGAGATCAATCGGCACAAAATCGGCAGTAATTGCTTTGACGAACTATAGTGAAGAGATCTTGAAAAAATATAATGAGGACAGAGAATGGGCATTAGTCGTGCAGGGATTTGACATGAATGCTGACGGAAAAATAGATCACGTCGATATTCTCACAGAGGTAGCTAGATAATCCAACACACTAACCAGAATCATCACTATTTTGCTGATCCGGGCAATGAAATTTCTGTGTGTAATAGAATTTGGGGCTCTTCCTCTCTCTTCACCAGGTATCCCGGAAGGTTCACAATCCTATTGCCTATAGAGACATGTCCGTGTACTACAATTTGTCGTGCTTGATGGGGCGACTTGGCTTTCGCCTTCCTCATAACAACTGTCTGCAATCTTCTTTCAATGATATCTTCAATTTTTAGATTCAAAACATCATCGAGTGACGCCGATTCTTGTACTAGACCAAGTCTATTAAGGAAGCCAAGTAAGTTTTTCTCCTTTTCATATCTAAGTTCAATTGGAAGTGAAAGCAATGTGCGCGCTTGATTTCTAATTCTTGCGATCTCTGTTTGCGCCTTCCAGAGCTCACGTTTATTTCTTAAGCCGTAAGAACCAACTATATAAAGTTCAGTATTAAGTTGTTCCGAGGTCCATATTCTTCTCGGCCTATGATAACTTTTTTTTGGTTTACGCGGATCGCCCATTGTATATCAGCCAGACTCCTATTTCTTCGTTGTCTCTTGTGAAGTGGATTCGCTTCCTGTCTTCTCAGTTGGCTGACTAGCTTGCGCAGGTGTTTGTGCTGTAGTCAATGCGGGAGCGGCTTTAGTAGCAGGCGCAGTCCCTTCAGGGGTGATTTTGCCGACCTTCTTAACACCCACTGCTCCTCCTTTTCGTCCCGTGGTCCTTGTATGTTGGCCTCTCACTCTTAAACCAAACATATGCCTATAACCTCGCCAACTCATCACGCTTTTTTCTCTGTCAATATCTGCTGCAATTGTAAAGGCCAACTCTGACGTAATCAGATGCTTGTCAGAACCAGTATCAACGTCTTTCCTGCGGTTGAAGTACCAATGAGGAACCCCTGCCTTGCCTGGTTCCGAAATTGCCACTTCGATATCACTTAGCTCCCTTTCGGTAAGAAATCCGACCCTCACGTTTGGATTGATATTAAGAGATTGAAGGAGAACCTGTGCAATATTATAACCGACGCCTCTCACCTCGCTTAATGCAACAATTACCTTTTTACTGCCATCAATATCCTTTCCCGCAATTCTAAGTATGTGTTTGTACTCGGAGGCTGACAAATTAGAGTCATGAGATCCCGTCCTCAATAAAAACCATGCTAAGTAAATAGATAAACAACCATTTTGATAAGGAAACTAGGTTCGTAAACGATCCCATGAAGGCCAGAACATTCTCTGCGCAGTGTCGTCGCAATGCCCTCGGGATACGTATTAAATTATCAAGTAAAAACCAGGGACAAACTTGTTATTTAAATCTTTAAATTAGTTCTTTGCCCTAGAAGTTCATTATATGAGTTATAGAAATTTAGAAGAAATTGTTCATCAGTCATATTCTTCTAAACCCAAATATAGCGAATTAATGCCTGGTGTTCCTGAGGATTTTAAACACATCAAAACGTTGGGTGATCTCCTCAAATTAAATTATAAACATGTCAAAATTGAGGAGCAACTCAGAGGCAATCTTATCCTAAAGTTGAAGAAAGGGGAATTCCCATATCCTGGAATTATTGGCTATGATGAAGACGTCATACCTGCAATTAATAGAGCTATTTTATCAGGGCATGATATACTTTTAATAGGACAGATAGGTCAGGCCAAAACGAAGATTGCAGAATCTATTGCAAGGAACCTACTGTCTATGATTCCTGTAATCCGTGGAAGTGTTACAAATGATATCCCTACCTCTATACCTGAAGCGGAGTTACTTGCTCTGGTTACTGATGGTGAATTAATGCATCTCTCTCCAGACTTTAGCGTTTCTAAAGAGTGTGAGGATGCAATAAGGGATAATAAACTTGATACAAGAATTGATTGGATAGAAGGAGCTGACAGGTACAGATACATACTTGCTACACCTGATATTTCTGTAAAGGATCTAGTCGGACAGATTGATGCAATCAAAATCGCCAAGAGAGGCGTTGAACTTTATAGTATTGAGTCATATTCTCCAGGACAATTATTGCAAGCTCGACACGGTATCTTATGTATCGATGAACTGCCGGTGTTAGACCCACGGAAGCAAGTTGCATTATTAAGCGTTCTACAAGAGGGTAAATTCACAACCGGATCTTATCCCATAGTTTTTAGACCTGATACAAAAATTATCACCACAGCCAATCCTATTGATTACACACACTCTGGTAAGATAATAGAGCCATTGTTTGATAGGCTGCGAAGCCACATTGATACCCACTATCCAAAGACGATTGATGATGAAATGCTGATTATAGCCCAGGAAGCACGTATAGAGAGTCGATCCCAAGTTTTTTTGCCCATATTTATACTGAAGACACTCGCTAAGGTCACACACTTAGCTAGGGAACATCATGACGTTAATCACGATAAAGGCGTTAGTGTTAGAATGGCTGTTCATTCACTGGAGACATGGATAGCTGAAGCAGAGAGAACGAGATCAATCTTGAACCCAGTACACTCTATACCAAGGTTTTGTGACATTGACAGCATATATCAGTCTTCGAAATTTGAGCTATCAGAAATGGAAGATAGTCGCGAAAACAGGAGAACTATATTAAAATCAATTATAGAGAATGCGATCAAGGATGTTTCACTTGGATATGTGCAGCGTTTATCAGAAGAACAGATAAAAAGGATAGGAAATGAATTTGCGAAAAATAAACAATTTCTTGTATCCCAGCTGATCTTGGGCAACAAGAATGATAATTTGAAAGGATACCAGTCACAATTAGCTATGTTTCCTGCCCTGAAGCAACTTGTAAATGAGGCCCTTCACACAATGCGCGAGGAGCAGCAGCGCTTCGTAGAGGTGGCTACGAGTCTAGGGATAAGACATGATTGTCTGTCTGTGCAGCCGCATTTGAATGGAGAATTTACTGCATCAGCTATAGAGGTAATTCTAGAAGGTTTAAGATGGATTGATCCCCCTTTGTTATCAAAAAAGGAAAACGCATATGGTACGGCATAGGCACCATATCTCAAAGAATTTTGTATATTTTTTAGCTAAACAAAGAGATGGCGAGCCAAAACAAGATGATTCACAGCCTGATCAACACAAGGTATCTAATGTACTTGATAAATTGTTGTTAGCCGTGGGGAGAGAAGCATTGAGAGAGACGGCCCCAAGTTTGCAGGCCTTAGAACAAATATTACAAGATATCCTTGTACAAGAACTCCGAACAGATTACCAAAAAAATAATATCTATAACAGCAAAATGTTGCAACCAAGTGAGAGTATTACGGTAGAAGACCTTTGCAGATCTGGGATGCCAATAGTAAGACAGTTGATAGGAAAAGGCTATCTAAAGGACTCCCCAAGGTGGCTTAGCAATAAAGGTTTCAAAGACATAGGGAGAAAAATTCTAAATGATGTCTTGAAGGCTCTAAAACCAGGGGATTTTGGTATGCATGAATCGAAGAATATTGGTGCTGGGTCCTTTCTACTGGATACGACAAGAGAATACGAACAAGGAAACGATTTCAATTTAATTAATGTTCCTAAATCTCTGCTAAATACCATTCAGCGACAAGCAGGCTCAAATAGGAAACTAGAAATTCCCTTTGACTTTCGTATAGAAGACTTTGAAGAGTATGAAACCGTTCAGGACCTTAGTATGGCCGTTGTGTACTGTATTGATTTAAGCTCTACTATGAGATATTCAACTATGTTTGGGGATATGAGTAGAATCGAAGCAGCCAAAAGAGCACTTTGGAGTCTTTATATATTAAACCGAAAATCCTTTCCCTCAGATTCGGTATACATTGTTGGTTTTGGCGCACTCGCGTCGAAAGTTGCTCCACAAGATATCCCTTACTTGAAGACGTTCGAACCAGGGTCTGACTTTTTGCACTATACCAATTATCAGGCCGCATTTAGACTGGCAAGCAAAATTTTACAACGAGACGGTGCCTTCAACAAGCGCATAGTTCTGATAACAGATGGCCATCCAAGCGCATGCTTCATCGATGATAAAAGCGAGCAAGATATGATTGTATCGCAGCGACCCTACTCGCATTTCTATACGCCGTCTAAAGAGCTATTGGATTCAATCAAGCTACGCCAGGATATCAAGCTTGAAACTGGCTCAGGGGAACTCATCTACCTCTGCTACCGTTACAGGCAAGTAGATCCGTATATAGGAGAGAGAACAATTGTTGAAGCAAAGAAATGCCGCAATAAGGGAATTGTTGTTGATACCGTAATGATCAGTGAAGATGACTCGTTATTAGGTTACGTTAACGAAATGGAAAAATATGTAAAGGGAAGATCTTATTATATTAACCCGGGATCGATTGACAAGATTTTGCTTAATGACTACCTCGAGAACAAAAAACAGACTATTCATGCCCAACAATGAGATAGGCTAATTTTTTTACAGGTTGAATATTAATATGGTTTTTAAGCATAAGTATACAGTCATAAAAGTGGTCCTATATGGTTGTCGAAACGACATATCTAGATTGGAATAATGCTCTTGAGGTATTAGATAAAGCATATAGAACAGGTTTATTTCCCTTGATAATAGGTCCTAAAGGAACAGGAAAAACAAGTCTCGTGAGAAACTTTGCACATCAGCTAAACAGAAAACTTTACTCTGTTAACTTTAGCCTTCGGACTAGAGAATCTCACCTAGTAGGGACAAGAATATTAGATAATGGAGAGATTAGCTTTGTAGAGGGTATACTAGTCAAATCTATGAAAGACGGTGGCCTCTTATATCTGGACGAATTAAACGCTGCTGAAGCTGATGTTTTATTGAGGCTCGATGAGGCGCTTGATGACAGGCGGCAATTAGTCTTAAAGGAGGCTGAAGGGCAGATCATAAATGCTAGTGAGGGATGGTCGGTCATTGCAACCATCAACCCATTGTCGCATGTAGGAACCAAGGAATTGCCACCGCAGCTTCTTAGTAGATTTCCTGTCAGAATAAGGCTTGATTACCCTCCAGAAGAGATAGAGCTTGAAATTATAAGGAAGCATGCCACTATAGAGAACTCTGACCTGATCCACGTAAGAAATTCAATCAGACTAGCGAGAAACCTAAGAGAAGCAGCTGCAGTCGAGGAACTATATTATAGTCCTAGTTTGCGAGAAACAATCGCCTATACAAAACTTCTAAATTCAGGTATTTCGCCCAGAAAGGCAGCTGAAGTCGTCTATGCCAATGCTTATGATCAATGGGGCGAGGTCGAATATAGAAAGGTTATGGATATGGTAACGTCCATTTTCAATGATTAGTATATGTCATCAGAAAAGTACATACGAATGCGAAGCGATGTTTTAATAAATATTGCAACTTTCCTGGCGAGAAGATGGTCAGGTAATATTAGAGTTACAGTTGTCTTAGCGCAAGATAAAATTCCAAATGCGAGGCCTGATAAAAATCAGATCTCACTTCCTCTTCTTAACTACTATCAGGGAACTGATTTCCAAAAATATAGACAATGGCGTGTAGCATTGTGGCAGCAATCTATGTGTATGCGTTATTCAACCAAAGTATTAAGTTCTGAACATGCATATGGATTTCTTTTAAATACAATCGAGAGCAAGCGCGTCGAGATTCTTGGTCTAGAAGATTGGCAGGGAATGATAGACGAGCTAATCTTCAATGAAGGTATATCTTGGTTATCGCGTCCACTTTTAAATTCGCTCTACGGCATTTACAAAAAAATTGAAGCCTTCTCGCAGTTGTTTTTAACAGGTTACTTCAAGGGCGAGTTATATGACAGAGAGCTTGATAGGATAAATGGTGCTTCTGACTTTGCAAACAACATTCTGCAAGAAGCCATCAAGAACAATTACACTACCGAGTGGCTAGAGAAGCACATTCCTAAGTTAGTTAAGATTCTTGAAATTGATTCTCTCACTTCAATTCCTATTATTGCACCAAGGACAAGGATAGGAATTTCTATAAACCAAAGTGATCTGGTAAAACAGTTACAAAAACTAGTCAACAAACGCACTAATAGCAATGATGTTGAAAAGAGTACAGAAAAGATAATCAAAGCAAGCGATGTGCTGAATGAATTTGAGAGCCTAATGAGAGAGAGTCAAAGGACCGAAAATAAAGGTTATGATAATCTAGAAAATTTGGGTTTGAGTATTCCTGAGAACATGGATATAGATGAAAGCCATGTATACGATCTAGATTTAATCCGGCAGGTAAAGGCCAAGTTCAGGGACTGGAAAACTGGTTGGATAGAACGTCATGAGCAAAGTGGAGACGAATTTGATGTCGAAATCTATGCAGAGGGTCTCCCAAAAACCTTCATAACAGACTTTAAGCTTACCTTTGAAACAAAGGTCACGATTCTGCTCGATCATTCAAGCAGCATACAAGATGTCGAATTAGAGTATAAACGTGCAACAATTGCTCTTTGTGAAGCATTGCACTTTCTCGGAATAAAATTCTCTGTCTATGCATTTAGTACAGAATATCTGCAGGTGAAATGCTGGATAATAAAGCCTCCCAACATAAGATGGTCACAGGTTTGTGCACGTAGATTGGCCCAAATAAAGGCAAGTGGTGGCACACCTTTGGCCGAAATCTATGCGTTGTTAACTACTTCCATGAAGGCTTTCAAACCTCAAATCCTTGTTACCTTGACAGACGGTGAGCCCTCTGATTCTAATGCTGTGCGTCAGATGGTATTATCGTATAGAACAATGGGTATACATATGGTCGCTCTTGGTTTAGGCAGAAGCCTCAACGATTCGCTTGAAATCGGTAACAACCTTAAATATTTAGGGTACGAGAGGAGTTTGGCAGTTAGTAGGTTACAAGACATTCCAAAAAAAGTGATCGGTCTCCTGCGAAATTAGATCGTTGCAGATGGGTTGTCCTTTTTGATTTTCTCCCAATCAGAAAGGAATGCGCTTAGGCCCTTTTCGGTTAGGGGGTGTGCCAACATCTTTCCGAGGATCTCTGGAGGCAGAGTAACAATATCAGCCCCGAGCTTTGCGGCCTCTATAATATGTAGTGGATGTCTAACACTTGCAACCAAGACCTCAGTTTTGTAGTGATAGTTGTCGAAAATTTGGACTATCTCTTTGATAAGCATCATACCGTCTTGACCTACGTCGTCTAATCGACCAATAAATGGACTTATGTAAGATGCTCCTGCCTTTGCAGCTAAAACCGCTTGATTAGCAGAAAATACAAGTGTAACATTTGTCGAAATTCCATCTTGTTTCAGTTGTTTGACTGCTTTCATACCATCAGGAATCATCGGAATTTTAACGACTACATTTTGCCCAAACTTCATAAGTCTGTGAGCTTCTTCTATCATCACCTGCGCAGTTGTCCCTATTACCTCAAGACTGACTGGTCCCTTTATGATTTTTACAATTTGCTTCATAATTTCAGCTGGATGTTCCTTCTCCTTGGACAAAAGAGTTGGATTAGTCGTAACGCCATCAACTAGTCCAAGCTCGTTATACTTCTTTATAGCATCTATATTAGCGCTGTCGAGAAATATTTTCATCTTCGTTCGAGACTCCTAGATTTTAGGACAGCATCTGTAATCTCTTTTGCTGTCAATCCATACTTTTCTAAAAGGAGATGGATTTCTTCGTCACGTGCGGATTCTCCAAATGTATCCTTTATACCCAGTCGAGTGATAGCAACAGGATACGTTTCAGTACAGGATTCTGCCACAGCACCCCCCAGTCCTCCTATTATACTATGTTCTTCAGCAGTAACAATAAAACCGGTTTCTCTAGCACAGTCTGCAACGAGTTGCTTGTCAACTGGTTTAACTGAAAACATATCAACTACACGACAAGAAATATCCTTATCATGTTCTAACTTGGCAGCTGCTTCCAAAGATACTCCTACCATAAGTCCGCATGAAATTATCGTCGCATCAGATCCATCGCGCAAAATATTTCCCTTGCCTACATTGAAGAATGCTTCGTTGTCTTCGTATATAACCTTATTAGATGGTCTAGCGAGTCGTACATAAAAAGGGCCGCAAAGTCTTGTGACGAGTTTAATCAGATGTTTAACTGCTATTGCATCGGCCGGCACTGCCACTCGCATATTAGGAATAGCCCTCATAGTAGAGAAATCCTCGATTTGTTGATGCGATGCTCCATCTGGACCCACAGTAAGACCGGCATGAGAAACGACAAGTTTCACATTCAAATTTGGATAGCAGATCGTGTTTCTGATTTGATCGAGGCAACGACCTGGAAGGAAAGCGGAATAAGTGCTGGCAAAGGGAATTTTACCAGCTATGGCAAGTCCAGCAGCGATAGAGACGAGGTTCGCCTCAGCAATGCCAACATTGAACATTCTATCTGGAAATATATCTCCAAATTTCTTGGTCTTCAATGAATCAGTAGTATCAGCGCCAACACACACTATGTCATTGTTGGAGGTACCGAGTTCTACCAGAACGTCACCAAATGCTGTCCTCATGTCGGAGATTTTTTTCTCCCTACTTAATTGCATGGATGTCTTCCTCTATTCCTAATTCGTTGGAGAACGGAATCAAAATGTGCTTACGTGCCTTCATCCAGTCTGATCTTATACCTAAACTATCTGCATGGTCTAGTAGGCTTTTTTCTAGCGCTACATTTGCTTTGTGTCTCAAGTGAATAATAGCGCCATGTATGTCTGAAGTAGCATATACTGCACTTCCTGCAACAAGAATCCGAGCCCCCGCACTGTAGACCTGCTGAAGCGTTGTCGAATCTATGCCTCCGTCAGCTTCGATGTATCCCTTAAACCCATGTTTTCGTAGCTCTTTATTTAATAGCATCATTTTTGGAAGTACCGCCGGAAGAAATTTTTGTCCCGCAAAACCAGGATTAACCGACATTACGATTATGACATCTATCTTGTTGAGGTACCCGTAAAGCCATTCTGGAAAATCTGTAGCGGGGTTGATGGCAATGCCAGGGCTTATACCGTGGAGAAGCAGCCTATCCGTAATCTGCGATAAGCTATTTTCATCGCAAGCCTCAACGTGGACAGTAATTATATCACATCTGGCGTCTATATAGTCTTGAATATGATCGAGCGGCCTTTCTATCATTAGATGCGCGTCAAAGGGAAGGTTTGTTATGTGTCTCAGCTTACCAATTGTATCTGCAAACAAACTGATATTGGGAACAAATTTACCGTCCATTACGTCCAGATGGATCATGTCTGCGCCGCCGCGTTCAGCCATTCTGACTTTCTCTTCATAATTTTGAGGCTGACCTGCTATAATGGAAGGCGCAATGAGGCATTCACTCTCTAGTTCTTCTAGCAATAATGCCACATGCTTACGCGGCGGAGCCTTGCCATGCCACTGGGGATTGTTAGTCATGTGTTTAATCCCATTTCCCTTTATTGTATTAGCAATAATAATTGTAGGCTTATCCTTCACCTCATTAGCTTTATTTATCGCATCTATTATATCTTCGACCTTGTGGCCGTTAATCTCAATGACATTCCAATTAAAGGCTGCCCATTTATCACGAACAGGGTCGAGAGGCATAATATCTTCGGTGAAACCGTCTTGTTGTATACGATTACGATCTAAGATTGCCGTTAGTTTCTCTAGCCTAAACTTGGCTGCTGCCATTGCTGCCTCCCATATTTGACCCTCGTTCGATTCACCATCTCCGATTAATGTGTAAACCCTGCTCTTTTTTCCGTCAAGCTTATTTGCTAAAGCGATTCCGATTGATACTGAAAGACCAATGCCTTCAGAGCCACCCGAATACTCCGTGCCTGGGACGCTATGTTCTTTTTGCTGTGGTGAATACCTCACGGGATGACCTTGGAGTCTTGATCCCAACTTGCGTAAGGTCTTGATTTCTTCGACTGGAAAATAACCAGCGAGAGCTAGCGTTGCATAGAACCCGGGTGCAGAGTGAGCTTTTGAATTTATAAAATAATCTCTGTCCTCCCAATACGGATTCGACGGGTCATGCCTCATCTTTCTAAAATAAAGTGCTGCCATAATTTCTGCTGCTGAGAATGATGCTCCAGGATGTCCTGAACCCGCCTCGGCAATTCCCTCGATAGCAAGCATGCGGATGTCCCGTATCTTCATTTTCAATTCAAGATATCGCATATTAAAGCCCATTTGAGAATAACCCTCCGTATTCGCTCGATAGCATGATAAGAAAATTCGAGATCAGGCAGGATAAAAACATATAGCTCTTCATCTAGTGTCGAATTTTGGAACACTCTATCCTTTTGTAAAGTTGCCTCCCTAGTATTATGGATCATCAGAATCATAATGTTAAGAGGACAAAAAAGATGACCACAGTACCATTACCTATGTATTCTATTAAAATCCATGAGTCTGAATAGCTTAAAATAAAGCCCTTTGAATTTAAAATGGACCATGGTTCATATAAAAGTTGAAAAGTCAAGGATTAGTCAGAAACACACAGATCTTTTGGTAATAGGAGTGTTCGAAGAGGAAAAACAGTTCGCTCAGCTAAATGAACTCGACACGAGTACTCGATCAAACATAGTGGAAATAATCAACAGCAATGAATTCCATGGAGGCTTCGGAACGAGTACAATACTTCACACATTTGACAAAGGACCTATGAAAAAAATTTTATTTATTGGCCTTGGGAAAAGAGAGAAATTTTCAGACGAATTGGCGAGAATCATCGCAGGAAAGGTTGCTTTGAAAGCCAAAGAACTTAAGGTAACCGAGGTCAGCATCTTACCATTCTCGGCAATAATAAAGGAGAGTCTGATAGAAGCTATTTCTGAAGGTATTTGTTTGGCATTATATTCTTTTAATAAATTCAAGTCCAACAATTCAGAAGCCGAAGGCTCAAGGCTAAACTTGGTTACGATCCTACTTGATTCTGACTTAGCAAAGATGCAATCTGTTATAGGCAGAGTCGAGCTGATTAGCGAGGCCGTAAACTTCGGACGTGACATCAGCAACTTACCCCCTAACGAATGTTCTCCAGGAAAACTAGGAAGTTTGGCATTATCGCTTTCAAATGAATATCCGATAAAGGTTCGTATCCTAGACCGTTATGAGATGGAGTCGATGGGTCTTTGTGGAATTGTTGCTGTAGGGAAGGGAAGTAATAGTCCCCCTAAGTTAATAATTCTTGAATACGAAGGAAGCACAGCCGAACAAAAACCATACATGATAATTGGTAAAGCAGTGACATTTGATACAGGCGGAATATCTTTAAAACCTGGTGATAAGATGGAGGAGATGAAATTTGACAAGTGCGGAGGATGCGACGTCTTCTCTATTATCAAAGCCATAGCATCGTTACAACTTTCAGTTAACGTTATTGGCCTAATACCATGCGTCGAAAACATGCCATCAAGTAATTCTTATAGACCAAGTGATATTATTAAGATGTACAATGGGAAGACAATAGAGGTCCTAAATACAGATGCCGAAGGCAGGATTATCTTAGCAGATAGTTTGGCTTACGGCATTGCTAAGTATAGTCCAAGATTAGTATTGGACTTGGCAACTCTAACAGGTGCATGCATTATTGCACTTGGTGCCAATGTAGCTGCAGCAATTGGCACAAACAAGCAGCTAATGGAAAGATTAAGAAAAGTTTCTGAAAAAACAGGAGAAAGGATATGGGAACTTCCGCTGTATGATGAATTTCATGAGCAGATAAAGAGCAATGT
>DATDLD010000154.1:0-12767 GCA_036519475.1 Candidatus Nitrosopolaris sp.
GTGCAATCCATCAAGTCCAAAATTTCGGAGAAAACTAAATGCATTATACCAGTTCACCTCTACGGACATCCCTCGGACATGGACGAGATTAGCGAGGTTGCTCGCCAACATTCTATTAAAGTAATTGAAGACGCGTGCCAATCTCTGGGATCTGTTTATAAACATAAGCAGACTGGCACAGTTGGCTGTTTAGGTTGTTTCAGCTTTTATGCTAGTAAAGTATTAACATCTGGCGAAGGAGGAGCAATAGCAACAGAGGACGATATCTTGGCAGATAAGTTAAAGATGATTCGAAATCATGGCATGGTTGAAGGTTATGACACTAGAGTTTTTGGCCTAAATCTTCGGTTACCAGAACTAAGCGCTGCAATTGCAAAGATTCAAGTTAAAAAACTAGAAAAAATGCTATATTTAAGGAGAAAAAACGCGGACATGCTCACAAAAGCCATCCTACCTCTTGCTGATAGATATAAAATCAAGCTTCCGCAAGAGAGGGATGAGAAGAACTTCAATTGGTATCTATATACGATCGCTTTCGAATCGGATATCGAAAGGGACAAAATAAAAGCAAAAATGTTAAGTGACAAAATTGGCGTCACGGTATATTACAAGCCTCCAGTTCACAGAACTCCCTACTATGAGAAGATGTTCTCAAAGGAAGGCGCTGCGCTTAGCAATACAGACTGGGCCAGCGATCATGTATTATCACTACCGGTCCATCCACTTGTAACAGAACGGGAGATTGACCGGATGGGAGAGAGCCTTAAAAATGCTCTAGATTCATTTTAGTCATTTCATTTTACTAGATGGTACAGCGAGTGCTTCTCAAAAATATCTATTTATTCCTTTGAAAGGAGATCCATAGTATTGAGGCTAATAATTTATACAGGAAAGGGCGGTACTGGCAAGACAGTAACTTCGAGTTCTACTGCAATTGCTCTGGCTGAAAATAACCATCATACCCTTCTAATTTCTTCTGATCCTGCCCACACCTTGGGTGACGCATTTATGATGCCGGACATTGGATATGAACCCAGACAAGTTATCCCAAATTTGGAAGTATTGCAGGTAGACCCTGTAGTTGAGATGAACAAGCAATATAGCACGATTCTATCTTACGCAGCTTCGATACTCTCTTCAAAAGGGATCGATGAAACTCTTGCATATGAAATCGCAATGTTGCCTGGAATGACCCAGCTGTTTTCCTTGTTAAAAATTGAGGAAGTTGTACGAATAAAAGCATTTGACGCATTAGTGCTCGATATGCCTGCTTCCGGGGAGGCATTGCGATACCTATACTTTCCTAAATTGATAGGAAGCATTGGAAGAAAACTCACAGGACTAGCAGGGATGTTTGGCAGTTTTGCTAAAATATTTCAACCACTTTCTAAAATCCCGCTCCCTTCGCAAGGTGTCCTAAAGAGTGAAGGAGAATTCCTGGATAGACTTGATTTTCTTTCAGAAATTATAAGAAACCAAGAAATTACAAGTATAAGATTAGTAATAAACCCCGATACATTCAGTATTGAGAATGCTAAACGAGCCCTGATGTCTGCAAGCCTGTACGGTATAAATGTAGATCTAGCTATAATTAACAAAATTATGCCTCCAGGAAGTCCAGATCAATATTATGCAGAGTGGGCAAATTTTCAAAAGAGAAAAGTTGAAGAGGCAAAAGCGAATTTCTATCCACTTCCCTTAACAGAGATTGGGCTTTATAACACCGAACTTCGAGGGGTAGAAATGCTTAGAAAGAACGCCAAATTCATGTTCCGCGATACTGATCCTTTCGAGATCTTCTATCGCGGGAAGGCCTTTACCTTCATATCCAATGATTCAACACTACAAATGAAGGTAAAGGTTCCGTTTTCCGAAAAGGATGACTTTGATGTTGAGCGGTACGGGGATCAGCTTACAATAAAGGTTAAGAACCCTATTGGGTATCTGGTTAACATCATACCATTGCCTACGGCAACTATTGGTATGAAACTTGTCAAAGCCAAGTTAGAAGGAGATGAGCTTGCTGTATTCTTTCAAAGGAATGCATGATTTTTAGTCAAATTCTAGTCAAAATAGAAATATAGGACATAATTGAAGGCCACAAATGAGTTCAAGTGCATATATCAATTTTCTAGCTTTTATTCACATAGTTTAAATAATATGTAAATCGATTATTCTCAGATATATGCCAATAGATCCAGACTTTCCACGAAACCATAAAGTGATTGGTAAGCACATGCTCCCTGATGGCGAGCACTTTCATTATGTTTGGGGTCCCGGAAGAGCGGCTGAGGCTGCAGAAAACGAAGAAGTAAAAGCAGCATTCACAGCCAGAGGAGAAGAGCAGGTACCTCTTGGTGTGCATGGCACTATGGTTGCGATAGATTGGGACTCTTGTATTGCAGATGGTGCTTGCATAGAAGCATGTCCAGTACAGGTATTTCAATGGTATAGAACAGAACAGGATGAACCAGCGGTAAATCTTACTACTGCTACTAGCGCCGGAACTGGCAGTACAGTGAAAGAAGAAAGAAAGGATTACACAGATAAAGCTGATCCAATTAGAGAACATGATTGTATTTGGTGCATGGCTTGTGTTTCAGTTTGTCCTCCACAAGCAGTCAAGGTGGACCAGTCTAATCTAGAATTTCATGAAAAAGCCGAAGGAACATTTAACGAAGCCCTATCTAAGGGTAGCGCGCCTCCACCACACGCACACTAAGACTAGACCTCTACCTCTTTTTTTATATTTTCTTCAACTGCTCAACGTGGTACAGCTATCAAATCTACTGTCTTTCTGGTCTCCTAATAAGGATTTAAACTTAGGAATCGACTGTAGCTTCAGACTAAAATAGAGAGCAACATTTGGCATCCTGCATCTTGAATTCTGTAACCAGTCCTTCTAGTCACTCAAATTTAAACATAATAAAGTCCTTCTAACCATACAGAATTAACCATACAAGATCTAGTTATTAGAAGGTGAAAGTCCATGATGAGAGCCTGGAGGTTCTACAGTATTGGTAAACCTTTTTAGATTCATTTGGAGCTCTAGCAATTCAATTCAATTCAATAGCCTATTTGTATGCTAAGATTAAATGGCACGAATGTCCTTCTGAATACATGTGGTAGTGACAGCAGATTCGCATATGGGTATGTTCTTACCAAGTGACATTTCGTGCAGGATTTTGGACTTTATGGACGGCAAGATAGAATTCCCGTTCATAAAACGAAATGAGCTCAGCGCAACATTTTACATTTTCGGAAAAGAACATGGAGTCAGGAAAGAGACTGAGTTGCTCGCTGTTACTGATCTAGCAAAAAGAACAATGGAACAGCTAACAAGAGATCTAAAGACATATCATCTTATGCCGATTAAATTGGACACAGAGTTCATTCGTGAAAATTATATCAGAAGGGGGCTGCAGATCTCGATAGAATCAGAAAAGCGTTCCTCATCGGATGGGTCTGAGACAAGAAAACAAATCTCAAGGGATCCAACCATTCTTTCGAGCTGTTTTGCTCAACATATTGCATATTACAGACAAAACTACTTCTTTGAGCTTTACAAGCCATTTAGGAGGGATGAACTTCCATTCTCTTTGCATAACAAATTGAAAAGCAGGATGTTGCTACTAGGATTTAACATAGAGACTGAAGCATCATTACCTTACGAAAGTGCAATCAGCCCCTTCATGAAGTGGATGGAACATTACGGATAAGTGTAGGACATATTTCCTAATTATTAAGAGGAATCTCTTTTCGGGTTATATAACCTTGTTAAAACGCGATTCTTTAGATTAACTGTAGCTTTCAAAATATCGATGAATAATCGATAACCCTAATCATCTTTTTGACATCAAAAACAACCACCTGCTTTGGAAGATTAATGTTTAATATTTTTTCATGTGGCGGAGTATATTTTAGTACATGGATAAGAACCGTGCCATCAAATTTCCTATCACTACGTTTTTCCATTGTAATTTCTGGATCAAATAATGCGTCAAATGTGAAAAAATAAGTCCCTCCCCATACGTTTAGCGAAAATTCTACTCGATAGTACGGGATTGACATTTTTGGAAACTTTAAATTACTCGCCGAGTGAAGAATTTCTCCCTCATTGTACGCTCTTTTGTGGAATCCATTGATAAAGGGTACTCTACAAATCACAGTAGAGTTCAACGATTTTCTGTAACAGATTGCAGAATAACGGCTAAATTCTTCTTCAGGAAGGGTGGCTAGACCGTACTTCGCATCATCATGCCAGCTGAGTTTTCTGTTGACTACAAACTTTTCTTGAGTTTCAATAAACCTTCGAATATTTTCTACGAACTGATATTCGTTACATTCATACAATGGCAATATCCAACATCTCTTCTACGACCCTCGAAATAGTTTCATTACAACCACAGATTGTAATTATTGGGTCTTTTGGGTAAGCGTCGCCTATCTCGTGTGAAACGTGAATTGTATCTTCACCGTTTGTGTAAAGCCCCTTTTTCCAGAACTTACCCTCAGCTACTATTGTGGAAATCATAATGAGTGAAAATTTCATTTCGCCAAGCTTATCTTCCACTTTTTCTATTGGAACCAATAAAGACATAGATTTTAGTTTCTGTCTATTATGCAATATTTTTTTATTCACGTTTCAGATATAAAATGGCTGTGGTAAGGAAGGCTCATTGAGCCTAGAGTCCCATTGTCTGCGCATAACCAAATTAACAGACTTGATTTGATAAGGTAGCGTTAAATGAAAAAAAAAATTACAGCAGATGGAGTTGTTTTAATAATTCAGAATCTAAAATCCTACATGGGCAAAGTTGCAAATGATTCATAAACTTCGCTGGACATCCAAGGATCACCCCAAACAGATTGAAAGCAAAATGATTCTAAAAGATATAAAGAAAAATAAAAGCAAGAATTTACTTTTTCACGCTGATAATCTGGATGCAATGAATTATTTGCTCAAGAATGGCTTAGAAGGAAAGATAGATCTTCTTTACATAGATCCTCCTTTTGGAAGCGGGGAAAATTATTACTTTCGTTCCAAAAACACCCATGATCTAGCTTTTAAAGACGTTGCTAAAGGAGAAACCAAAACCTACCTTAATATTATTTATCCCAGACTGAAATCTATTCAAAAATTAATGTCGCCATCAGGATCTTTATTTATTCACCTGGATTGGCATACAGCTCATTATGTTAAAGTGATTATGGACGAGATTTTTGGATACGAAAATTTTCGCAACGAAATAATTGTAAAGAGAGGACGAAGAAAAAACCTCCTCACGCAATTTAAATCTATAGCGAGGATGCACAACTCAAATGATTCGATATTATGGTACTCAAAGTCTTCGAATGCAAAGTTTCCTCATCCAGTTACGGAATACGAATCGCGATCCAAGTGGATGGGGTTTTGGAGTAATGTAAATAGACCAACAATGCGCTACAAGCTATTCAATTTCACTCCAGAAAGGGGCCAGTGGAAATGGTCAAGGTCTAGATCTCTGAAAGCCATCAAAAACTACAAGCTCTATCAAGATCGATTCGGCTCTCTCTCATTGGAAGAATATTGGAGGAAGACCGATATGACGATGGAATTTATTCGCAAACGCAAGGGCGTAAAATATCCAGAGTATTGGGTCAAACCAAAAACACACAGAGTGCTTGACAATGTATGGATGGATATAGAAAGTTACAGTTATTCAACCGGTTATGGCACTCAAAAACATACTGCACTATTGGAAAGAATAATAGGACAGTTCTCTAGACCTGCAAGCCTGGTTGCGGATTTCTTTTGTGGCTCGGGTACCACGTTGGTCGTAGCGGACAAATTGGGTAGACAATGGATAGGATGTGATTCATCTCCCATGGCGATAAAGGTTGCCACAAAGAGGCTTCGAGATTTCGAGTATATGTTGATCAAACTTTGAATAAAGGATAGAGAAAACGCTCACAGGAGGATAGGCTCTCATTTCAAGGGCCTATCGATTTTAAAAGCTGGGCACTTATACTTATCAACGAATCAAACATTTTAGACAAATCACACGGATAGCTATACGTCTCAAACATGGAGGGTCGAAGTTATTTAATTGCCGTCGGTGACTACATTTTATACTATATAAAGGCTGATATATTTGTAATCTCAGCTGACTCTATAGATCTGAGACATTCATAATATACATTAACCAGATCCACCATTACGAGTGTGTGGCAGATCAAACAAGGTCAGAGTATGAGGCGCTATTAAAACGTCTGGAAGGCAGAATCAGCGATACTACTAAAAAGGAAGTATCTAGGTTAGAAGTTCCTACTCCGCAGATTATTTGGGTTGGACAACGTACAATATTCAGGAACTTTATGGAATTTCCCAAATCCTTGAGAAGAGAGCCAGAGAAACTTTTGCTCTACCTAAACAAAGAACTTGCCTCGGCAGGCTATATTGCTGGAGAGCGTGTGATCTTTCTTGGGCGTAAGGTACATTCCTCTTTCGGTGCTTTGATTGACAGATATATCAAGGATTATGTAATCTGTCCTGTTTGTGGAAGTCCGGACACAAGAACTGAAAAAAATAAAAAACTGGGTTTTCTTATATGTGAAGCTTGCGGCGCAAGGTCCTCTATTAAGGGGAATTACGCCTAATTTAGAAGATAACCAAATTATAGTCTAAGAATGCATTAGTATTGTCTCTACTATCATACTAGGGCCAGTTATAGAGCAAGAATGATAATAGAACAATTGATGGTCCTATTTGATAGATGTTGTTTTCTCTAGAAACTTGCAAGGATCACATAGGTATTTCCAATGACCGCATACTATAAGCTAAGTGTTTTTACTTGGGAATTCGATAATATTAACAATGGGTTCTAAGTAGCAACATAGGTTCTCAAAAGATATGACAGCAATAATGTCGCTTCATCAGGAAGCGCAAGAAGCACCATCTCAAAATACACCAAATAGTTTCTCAATTGGTCAGAGTTGGGGAGCACTTAGAAAAGCATGGAAAGGGTACCGAATTGCCAAAGTTCAGGGTGACAATACCAAGATGACCGAATATGCCACTAAAATTAGGAAGATCCAAGGGGAGCTAGGTATAAGTGTGGCATCATTTCCGCATCTCGGAATAGGTTAAGCCCAGAACATCCCTTTTTTATCCTTTTAATGCTGCGCAACTCAGTATCCTAATCGTTCTTTGACTTTTGCCTCTAACTATCCTTAGGAAACGCACGTGGAACAAAAAATAAATGATTTTAATGTTTTCTTTTGATAACAAGTTCTAGGTAAACCGTCGCTGTCTATTTCGATCGTATTAGCTGCAGTTGTTGCCTGCTATATTTTTTTCTTACGTTTGTTCCGTCGATCAGTTAAGCTCCATGTTTGACACACAGGCCAATTCAATTGAGCGATTTAATATATCTCGCATTGCTGGATTGAAACTAAAGAGTGATTGGGGTGCGGCGTCGATCCACTGCTTAACCGATATGTAATTATCTGGCTTCTGAATTTCAGTGAATTAAGCAATTTGGAAGGAGAAGACAATTACAAGGAAGTTAGAGAGAATGAAATGAAGGAAACAAGTCAGCTAAAAGCGTCCGAAAATGATAACGACGTGATAAGCTTGAAAGCACAAGTGGATGCCCTTAAGCGCGATTTGGATAAGACTTCGGAGGCTTCGAACGCTAATATTAACAAATTAAAGTATATGATGGCTGACTTTGACAACTATAGGAAGCAGATGGAAAAGCATCTAGGTAGCAAAATCGAGACCAGCAAAGCAGACCTTCTCTTAAAGTTCCTAAATATCAAAGATGATTTTTTACGAGCCGTTGAAATGGCTAAACAAAGCGGTTCCGAACCCGTTGTTATTGAGGGCTTAGAAGGAATTTCGAGGAATTTTGATAATGTGCTTAACTCTGAAGGAGTGTTAGAAATCGAGACAGTAAGTACACCTTTTGATCCAAATATTCATGATGCTCTAGGGTTCTCTGATCGAGACGACCTGCCAGAAAATACTGTTACAACGGAAATTCGGAAGGGGTATTTGTTGGGAAATAAAGTTTTAAGACCAGCCTTGGTCGAAATATCTAAAAAGATAGTTAAAAATATCGTTAATGATAGAGAAAATATAGAGAAGGAGACTGAAAATTAAGTATGGCAAAAATAATAGGAATTGACCTTGGGACGAGTAACTCGGCCGCCGCAGCGATGATTGGCGGAAAACCTACAATTATACAGGCAGCCGAAGGAACTTCAATCGGAGGAAAAGCATTTCCATCTGTAGTTGCTTTTACTAGAGAAGGACAGCTTATAGTTGGTGAGCCTGCAAGACGGCAAATGATTTCAAATCCAGAAGGGACAATAGTTGCAGCTAAACGAAAAATGGGAACCGATTTCAAATTCAATGTGTTTGGCAAAGAATATACTCCACAGCAGATATCTGGATTTATATTACAGAAAATTAAGAGGGATGCTGAATCTTTTCTTGGTGAGACTGTAGATAGGGCAGTAATTACAGTACCAGCATATTTTAATGATAATCAAAGGCAGGCTACTAAAGATGCGGGTGAGATTGCTGGACTACAGGTAGCAAGGATAATCAACGAGCCCACTGCAGCCTCTCTGGCCTACGGAATGGATAAAGTTCAGAAAGATCTAAAAATCATCGTGTTTGACTTTGGCGGTGGAACTTTAGATGTTACGATTATGGAGATGGGCGGTGGAGTTTTTCAAGTCAAAAGTACGTCTGGTGACACTCAACTTGGAGGAACGGACATGGATAATACTTTGGTTGAGTATATTTTACAAGAATTCAAGAAACAGTCCGGGTTAGAGATTAAAAACGATAAAGCCGCTCTAATGAGAGTAAGAGAGGCCGCAGAAAAAGCAAAAATCGAATTGTCGAATGTGGTTACAACTGAAATCAATTTACCTTTTCTTGCCTACGATCCTTCGAGCGGTCCAAAGAACCTTGTTCTTAACTTGACTAGAGCAAAAGTAGAAGAACTATTGAGACCGATAATTGAAAGATGTAGAGCGCCAATGATGCAAGCACTCCAAGATGCAAAGATGACCCCGCCGGATATCGATAAGATTATTCTAGTGGGCGGTCCTACCAGAATGCCAATGGTCCGTCAGTTTGTTGCAACAGTAATGGGTAAAGAGCCAGAACGTGGGATAGATCCGATGGAAGCAGTAGCAATGGGAGCAGCTATTCAAGGAGCTATCATTACCGGAGATGTCGCAACAGATATACTGCTTGTAGATGTCACGCCGTTGACTCTTGGCGTGGAGGTCCTAGGTGGATTGAAGGAGCCGCTGATTGAACGTAATACTACGATTCCTACTAAGAAGAGCAAGGTGTTCACAACTGCAGCTGATTATCAGACTGCTGTTACTATACACGTTGTCCAAGGGGAAAGAGCAATGGCCGCCGATTGTGTGTCCTTAGGAATGTTTAATCTATCGGGGATTCCTCCCGCCCCTAGGGGCGTCCCACAGATAGAGGTTACATTTGACATTGATGCTAATGGAATCTTAAACGTAACAGCTAAAGACATAGCCACTTCTAAAGAAGCGAAGATCACCATAACTGCAAATACAAAACTCTCAAAAGAGGAGATAGAGAAACTGAAAAAAGAATCTGATCAATTTGCAGAGGCTGACCGAAAGAAAAAAGAGGAGGCGGAAGTCAAAAATGAGGCCGATAATCTGGTATATGCCGCCGAAAAGCTTGTAAAGCAAGATTTGAAAGATAAAATCAAGCCAGAACAGGCGGAAAAAGTCGACAAAGCTGCCCAAGAACTAAAGGATGCAATTTCTAGCAATAATATCGACAACATCAAAGCAAAGACGCAGGATTTAAAAACCATCCTTGGCCAAATTAGTACAGAAGTTTACAGAACTGCCGCGCCTCCACAAGAGACGGCAGGTGCTAGCGGCACTACTGGCGATACAACGGGCGCCGGTGTAGATCAAACTGCTGGAACAGGATCGACAGGGGGAGCTGGTTCTTCGGGAACACCCCCCTAATCATAATTTTGGCTACAGTCGTTAACGATTTCAATGAAAGCTCACAGGGATCATAAATCATGACCAGCAAAAGGGACTATTATGAAGTTCTTGGTGTACAGAAGAATGCCAATAAGGAAGAGGTCAAAAATGCCTACAGAAAGCTTGCCTTGCAGTATCACCCTGACAGGAACAAGTCTCATAACGCAGAAGAAAAATTTAAGGAAATCTCAGAGGCTTACGCGGTATTGTCAGATGAAGAAAAAAGAAAGAGGTATGATACCTACGGGCATGTCGGAGCTGAGGAGGTTTTCAGAGGTTCAGAGGCAAACTTTGATGAAATATTCAAAGACATAGGATTCGGGGGCTTTAGGGATATTTTTGAACAGATATTTGGAGGTCAGGGCGGAGTCGGCAGCACTTCAGGCCCATTTAATTTTGGATTTAATATAGGAGGAGGCAGAGGTAGGGGAAGAGACATACTGTATGATATTGAACTCTCGTTGGAAGAAGTCCTAAAGGGCAGGAAAGAAGAAATAGAATTACCTAAACTTGATAAATGTAAGAACTGTGATGGAAGTGGTGCGGCGCCTGGTTCTAAACCCAGAAAATGTAATATCTGTAATGGCCAAGGACAAACAAGACGTGTATATAGCCAAAATAGATTCTCGACGTTCGTGTCGTTAGAGCCCTGCCAAACTTGCCAGGGCCAAGGTGAAATTATCGATAAACCATGTAATGTTTGCAATGGGTCAGGGAGGATAAAAACGACAAAGAAAATAAAATTGGACATTCCGCCCGGCGTGGAGGATGGGCTAACTCTACAGATGCGTGGCGAAGGAGAGCCATTAGAAAACGGAGTCCCGGGAGATCTGCTTATTCGAACTCACATTAAACCACATTCACTATTTGAGAAATTAGATAATGGCCATTTACTTTATAATCTTAACCTGAATTTTACAGACCTAGCGTTGGGAACAGACGTTCGAGTGCCTACACTTGAAGATCAAGAAAAATTAAAAATTCCCGCTGGTACCCAGCCAAATGCTCTCTTTAAAATTAAAGGGAAGGGCTTGCCTCACTATGGTAGTTATGGAAGGGGCGATGAACTAGTACGAGTAAATATACACGTTCCAACCAAATTGAATGACAAGCAGAAATCATTGCTTAGGGAATTGGATAGCGAATTTAAAGACGATCATGCCCATAGATGGCGACCTTTTTAACTCTACAATATTTAGAATTCATTAGATTCCTACAAATTTCAGATTTGTTAAATCAGAAATGATGGTGGCTATCCAAGAACTCCGTTTCATATTATTTAATACAAACAATTAAAATGAATTGCTTCTAGGGTCAATCTGTGATCTTGGCTCAGTTCTGGCCACGTTGGCTGGTGGATCTCCATTCCCCCCAATTCATAGGTTTGATAATGGCATTTAGTGGTCTAACTGCACTTGTAGCCTCAGGCTTAACGACGCAACTTGACGACGCAATTAGCAAATATTTCAAAAATCTTCTAGTAAGTGAATCCGTAGATACCGCTTTGGTAATCCTCGCATCATTGGGAGACATCTTCACATTAGTTATCGTTGCAATTATCCTCACTATTATCCGCAGGACAAGAAAAGCAGGAGTGATTTTTTTAACTTCGATAGTTATCATTGTGATAACGACGATGTATATAAAACCCCTAGTAGCTAGACCTCTACCACCCTATAAATATGAACCAATATCGCGTATTACTAAGAACTTTGTGATTGAGGCTGACAGCGTTGTGCCGTTCGCACGTGGTTTCTCCTATCCATCAAATCATGTTGCGAGCATCACCGCTCTAGCATACATAGCTGGGTTCGAACTAAATCAAAAGTTTGGTAGGTCAGCTATGTTCATTTGGGCCTTACCAATGATTATTTCCGTATCCAGATTGTACCTGATGCAACACCATTTTACGGATGTGGTAGCAGGATTCTTTCTTGGATTAATTGTTTCAGTGATCTTAAGCAATCTAATGCATCTAGACCAGCCTTTTTTAATGTCCAGATTTCATGGAAATGACCCCGTTGCGTGATCCTATCAAACTAGGCAGTCCTATGCTCTGCCACATCGTCTACCTAGCATTGTAGAAGCTCTACACAAAAGTGGATTGAGAGCAGAAGCGCTTGAATCTAAATTGGACGGTTAATATTTTTCATGATGACCTGATAAAGTATATAATTTGGCGTGCCATAATTTAATTAACTTGCAAAGTGCTCTGCGGAGGTTGGACGATTACATTATTCGTCGATGCGAGCGGGATGACCTTGCTGCAGTAGTGGATATAAATATGCTTACTCTTCCAGAACACTATTCTGATTACTTTTTTGAAGCAATACTAAGGGAATTGCCAGAATCTTTTATTGTCGCTGAGCTGGAAAAGAAAATCGTAGGTTATATCATGTGTAAGGTAGAGTTTGGATTTTCTAATTTCAGGAAATTAGGATTTGTGAAAAAGGGTCACGTGGTTTCTGTTGCCGTCCTGGAAGAACACCGCAATAAGGGTTTAGGCATGGCTCTAATGGTTGAGAGTACCAATGGCATCATGAATCGAAAAAGTGACGAAATGTACTTGGAGGTCAGGGTGAGCAATAAATCAGCTATCGGTATGTATCAAAAGCTTGGTTTTCAGATAAAATCTAAATTACATGCTTATTATAGAGATGGAGAGGATGCTTATTTGATGTGTTTAGAATTTTAGGATTGAAGCCTTACGGATAAAGATT
>DATDLD010000155.1:0-5082 GCA_036519475.1 Candidatus Nitrosopolaris sp.
ACATAAGAGACCAAAAGTGGCGTGCTTACAAGATCCTCAGTTCATTGAAGAAATATCAAAAATTAAATGAAAAGCTCCAGTTTATCGTGGAGAGTTTAGTAAAACATTTTGGCGCAAAGTTTTCTCGGATATGGTTATTGGACAAGGAAAGGAAAAATCTTATCCTAAAATTTAGTGCCGGAAAGTACAAAAATATAGATGGCGAATTTTCGAAGGTTCCTGCAAACTCTAATAAGATTGGGAATATAGTAATCACTGGCAAGCCATCAATTACAAATGATGTTGTTAATGACAAGAGGATAAGATATCCTGATTGGGCTAAAAGAGAAAACCTTCAATCATTTGCAGGGTATCCTCTAACCCATGATGATAATGTTATTGGGGTTCTAGCTATGTTCAGCACTAGAAGAATGCAGGCAGCTGATTTTGAAGTTCTAGGAGTATTCTCAAGCCAGGTCTCTAAAGAGCTCGAAGGATTATACGAGGCCGTGGATTTCCTGATGCCTGGCAGGATTAAAGAATAAAACAATTATCACCCTGCGTAGAATTCGGATCTAGTTACAACCTTGCTTAAAATGCATGTTTATTGAGTACAACGTTGATTTGTAATCTGTTATCTGCTGGTATAACATAATCAAAGTATGAGGTTTGTTCCGCTATTGGAGATAATATTAACAAATTCCCACTAGGCTTTAGAGATGTTGAATTCACCGACTAATCACCTCAGTATCATAGTCTGCGGTCAGTTGTTAAACAATGGTAAAGGCAGGACAAGAAAATCCCTTACAGATGCTGCTAAAGAAGAAAGAAGTAAATTCACAATGAAAGTAGTTAAGTTTAGCCAATCTGGCCACGGATAACCCCATCCTTATATTCGTCGGTATGTACGTTTACATAGATACTTGCATTTTTCATTCGACTTACGAGATCGGAAATTTCCTTACCTTTCAAAGGACCCTGTAGATCGTCTTTTGTTATATTTCCCGTCAACGATATAGTTTCATTCCCTCCAGCATCGGCAGATTTATTTCCTGATAAAACGGCTACAATATCACCATTTTGTCCTTTAATTCCGTCGTGTAGATGTGCCCCTGTTATTTTATTTAGTCCACTGATACTAACCCAATATGCTATTTGTGAACCATTGTTAACAGACTGGAACTTGGCCCAAGCATTAGCATTAGAATCATTCGGAGGAACTTCGTCTTTGCCCGACAGAAACGTGATAATTATATTGCCTTCTTGAGCTTGAATTTGCTGCATGATAACAAAAGAGGGTGCTATTAATATCAAGCTAGTCATTATAACAGTTATGAAAGTAGATTTCATTAAAATCCTATAGTGCAAGCTAACCACATATGTTTTTCTATTTGCTTCATGAACAAAACGCCCAGTTTGTTGAAGATAGGATTCTCATATATGGCAAGAGATGAATAATATAAGATCAGGTCTAAAATTTGTCCTGTTTAATCGGAATGTCTTTCTAAAACCTGAAATAACATTCTCATGGTGGATTATCATAAATTTTACAATTCTCTAGTAATGCTACTCAGAAGGTAAATTTCATCATAGTTTCACATCCAATAACATGAATATTCACTTTGACCAACAGAGCTCAGTATTCCGCTGTAATTAACACATTGTTATCCAACTTGAATCCAAAATTTTTTCCAATATTGCAATAGCATTGAAAACTTGCTACGTAACACAATATCTAAAATCTTTAGTTGAAAATGAAATTTTTAATAAAATTTCGTATATGGATCCTTGATATTCCCCTTAAGAATGATTAATCACAATTAAATGAACGTCAAGATCTAAGATTGATCTATCTTAGAGGACGATTTTTTAGATATTGATTTAAGAGAATAGGATTCACAACTAAATTAATTGCAATTAAAGGTATGACTAGGCTAATGAACAGGTCCTTGAATTGATATTCTAATGGAAGTGATAGAACTAATGCTACTGCTACTCCTCCTCTTAAACCTCCAATGGTAAGAACATTTTGCCATTGAAGAGGAATTCTAACTCTAAAGATTCTTAAAAATGCACTTCCACTGTAAACTACTGCAGCTCTGGATAACATCATTATGGCAAACGGAGCTACTATTATAAGAATCAATGGAACGGCACTACTTTCATATGATTCTACTACAAATAAAGGAACTCCAATGAGAAAGAACAGGAAACTATTTGTAATGAAACCTATGTAGTCCCAGTATTTGTGAAAAAGTTTTCTAACACCGATTGAAACCTCTTTGTGCTTAGTAACGAGAATTATTGCGGTAAATAAAGTAGTAACTACTCCAGAGATATGTAGAAAGTGGTCAGCCACTATAAAGCCACCTATAGCCAATCCTATGGAAAAGGTGAAATCTACATATTCATCAGCCCTCCACTTGTCAAGAATTTTCCCGCCGATCCATCCCAGTCCAGTACCAAGTGCGATTGCACCTACCATTGACCAAATAAAAGAGATAGACGCATCTAGGAATGAAAATGCCACGCCTGAGAAGATAATCCCTTTAACAACATTAAAAGAGATAATGCCGGTTGCATCATTAAACAAGGACTCTCCCTCTATGATTAGATTCAATCTTTGTGGAATTGGAAACTTCTTGAAAATCACACCCACAGCTACAGGATCGGTAGCCGCAAGAATAGCTCCGAAAAGCAAGGCGTCGATAAACGGAATCTTAAATATACCATTAACTCCTATCCCTATAATTAGGATAGTCACTATTACTCCTATAATTGCAAAGAAACCTATTGGTATGGCTTCTTTTTTGATCCGTCCAATCGTTAATTTGCGTCCAGATTCGAAGATCAAGATAGGAATAAAAACATAGAATATTATGTCCGGGAATGCTCCGATAATTCCATAAAATTCATCCACATCGAGTCTAACAAAAGGAACAACCGCTAAGATTGCTCCAAGTAACATCAAAATTGTAACTCCAGGTATGATGAGGTTTCTTGTGTATCGGTTTACTGCAGAGATAACAACTAGCAATAGGCTAAAACTGAGCATAAAAATTACCAGTAGATGCCCACCTTCTACCATAAATTACAAGATTTGTGCATAGATTTAAGTATGCTCTTCAGGAATTAAGTAATTTAGAATCTGCCAAATAATCTGTAAAACAATAGAAG
Source organism: Candidatus Nitrosopolaris sp. (assembly GCA_036519475.1). Taxonomy (GTDB): domain Archaea; phylum Thermoproteota; class Nitrososphaeria; order Nitrososphaerales; family Nitrososphaeraceae; genus DATDLD01. The sequence goes on from DATDLD010000155.1 coordinate 3,157, forward strand.
TGCCTGTAGTGATCATCATGCTTGAAAAATGGAAGAGGTTCTAAATGAGTGAGTCAACTAGGATCAGTTGGAATATGCTTATATATTTTCAATATTATAACGACCACAGAAAATGTTTCAAGTTAGTTTTCCATCAGGCCGTAAAGTTGTACCTGCTTTGATCGTAGTAGATATGCAAAACGGTTTTGTTAGTAAAGGTGGTTCTTATGACAAATTGGGAATGAACACCTCCAATTACAGGGAGATAATACCTAAGCTCAAGGATGTAATCGATTTCTGTAGAGGTAAAGAAATTCCTATCTTTTATACGGAGGCAGTCAAGGAGGCTAGCGGAATTGATGTGTTAACAAAAATACACAACTTTCTGCCAAAAACAAGACAAGAGAGGCTAAAGATTCCTATTTGTGTCAGAGGCACATGGGATGGAGTTACGATCGATGAGCTAAAACCAACAGAGAATGATCATGTAGTCATCAAACGGAGAGATTCAGCTTTCCAAGATACTGAACTACGGGTCTGGCTTCAGAGCGAAGGCATTAACTTGCTATTTTTTACCGGAATCGATACTTCAATTTGTGTAGAGACATCATTAAGAGACGGATTTAACATAGGATATGATGTAGGGTTGATATCTGATGCCACCGCTTCAGGAAATAAAGAACATTATAAGACCACATTAGAAAGAGTAGGGGATTACTATGGATTAGTAATGAGTATAGAACGCTTTAAAAAAGCAATTAATCATCTGGACGAATGGAAGAAAAGCAAACTAGATTTAAGTCACCTACCAGATGAAACTTGGAATACCTTTCTTGACGAGTTTGAATTGTTAGACCCTAGATCATTTGCTCTAACTAGCTGAGCGTCGACTCCTTTAGCTCTATCTGATACAATCCTTATTTTCTCTAATTAACCAACTGGAATAAAATCCCCTCATCAATGAATATCAATCTCGCTTTGTCTAGTGATTTTTAACGTGCAATACTAAGAAGAATAAATTGGAAATTCATTTAGATGCGTCTCAATTTTGAGCTAATCTAATAATTGTGTTCTTTAATGCCGTTCAGAAATCCACTGCTGGATTATTTTACTACCTTGGTCAAGTGCTTCTTCATATCCATCTTTTATCAGCTGCCGTATAGTAGTGTTTGAGAAATCAAATGTCTTATTTGCTATTGTATGTATATCGTTCTTTCGCTCTACTCTAACTACAAGGTCGACAGATACCATATACTCTGTGAGATCCGCGTATGTAAAATGCTTGCCAGTCATAAAATTTCTCGTTAGGGCCTGCTGTTGTAAAATGTTGTCTACTAAGTCCTTTCTAATCTTATTGTCGTCGGCCAGCTTAATTAGTTTCTTGATAATGTTAACATAATCCGTTACCATTATTGCCATCCTTTCATCAAACAAAGTCCTATCATGGTACGTCAAATCGTTTTTTCTATCTACTACTCCATCATAATTAGCAGGTAAATATTCTTGTTTAATCGGATGTACGTTAATTATGAAAGCACGTAGAAGTGGAACCTCAGATTTTCTAACATAGTGCCAATACTTGCGGTGTTCCATTATGGCCTCCCTTAGCGGAGTGTTGGCAATAATCCCACCATCCCAAAAGTAGCGTTCTTTCTTATTAATGCTTTTTCTACCGGATTTTTTCTCATCTCCATTTTCACTTTTGATTTTGTGTTTGTTACTGTAATCTTCAACCATTAACTTGGTGTAGTCGTAGTTAACGGGTACAGAGCCACTTGCAAGAACAAATTCAACTTCTATTCCATTATTATACCTGATTACGTGTTCGAATCCTTCGTTACCATTATGTGCATATTCCATACCGTAACGTCCATATTCAGTTTTGTGGCTACCGTCGGGTTTCTCATAACTATCAAACACTACTGTGCTTCCTTCCTGTACATCTAC
>DATDLD010000156.1:0-8451 GCA_036519475.1 Candidatus Nitrosopolaris sp.
GCATCCATATTCTACAAGTAGATATATCAAATCTAGCAGGAATCACAGAAGTAACAATACGCAACAGATGCAAGGACATCTTAACCAACTTTAAACTGGTAATAATAGTTGAACCACTTGAAAGAGCACGAAGTACATAAGAGCAATTATTAAATCTGATGTAAAAACGCATCAGAAACACAAGTGAGTATCCACTGTTCAGTGCATGAAGATTTAATCTCAATTTAGTCTAACAAATGTCATTTCTTTTTTTCAAATTAAAAATACAAAAATTGAGTAAAAGTATCCTTTATAAAGATAATGTAGGTTATCATACGCAATGGTGATGATAAATGGAGAAACTATTACGGGAATTGCCCTCGCATTCTTAGCACTCTTATTTATTTTCGCAGGTACAGTAAACAAAGTGTGGGCTTTATTATTGCCTGCTGATTACCTAATATTAGCAATCGGGGGGGCCTTTATAGTTCTGGGCATTATTTCCATTAGAAAATACCGAGGCGGTGAACTCGAAGAGCAATCACATCAATAAGCAGTGAAACATCGTTAGAGGATAATTACGTTGAATTCATTTCGGACCGCTCACTATAAATGAAATCCTTTGTTTGAAAGACTATATCCAAGGTACGATGCCATTACTAATATTGTTGTGAGCCAGGTTTATAAATCGGCTCAAAGAGATTCGATATTATTTATGGGAAGTAGAAGAAGAACCAAAATAAGGCCTCATCGGAAGAGTCGCAGTATTGATGGCCGATGTCCCAAATGCACGACAATTGTCAAGTTCACCGTCTCTGGACCGGTAGGAGATGAAATCTATGAGTGCACAGGATGTACGTCAAAGTTTCATGTCGATGAATTGTAGTTAGCTTTAATTGATAATATCTGGAGAGTAATAACGAGTAAACCGACTAGTACATTATGATGTAATTCAGTAGTTAGTTTCAGTATTACTCTAGTTAAACTATATTCTCAATGCAAATTATTAATAGGCTGTATGAATGTAGAATCTGCAGAGCGACATTCAACTGATCAAATGTCATAACACATCCTGTTGGATGCATGGTCTGTAATTTGTATCTCAAACGAGTCAAATCTATTCTGAAGCAGTATATTTTAGTATGAGCTCAATTCGATTAGTTAATACATAATGGATAAGATTGATTACCTAGGGAAGGTTTACATCTACAGCAGTGGGATGTCTGAAGAGTTAATTAAAATTAGCAAAGAAAAGCTACAAGAGCGGGGTGTAAATGAAGATGATATTACGGTTATTCACATACCTGAGGGTGTTCCACAAGGATCTATTATAGCAACGATTTGGCCTCACTATCTGTCAGTAGCAAGAGTAAAGCGTGTGAGAGAAGGATCTATCTATGCCCCACAACTATTCAATATCCAATTCTAAATTCCACACAGTACAGACGGTATATCTAAAACGTTAAAAGCCCTTTTTCCGTTCAAGAAGATGTGGACGTTACCTTCTTCTGTAAACGAGGACGACACGTCGACTGCCCGGGAGAATGGCCTACGAATGACAGGTCATGTGGACCTAGTCAAGACTGTTCATTTGATATTAAGATGAAAAAATGCGAATGTCTCTGTCATTCAGCATCGGGTAATGATTCCCAAATCACCAATGCACGCCAGATTTAAAATTATAAGGACTGCATTACCACTTCTTTCTTGCTGTATGTGATTACAATTTGAAGATTTCATCTGCCAGTGTCATTCATTTCCCAGGCAAAGATCTTGAATTATCTAAGTAATTCTAGCTGATCCTTAAACAATCAAGGGGGTCAGAGATCGCGTAGGTACAATCACTTTTTCGTATAAATCATACAGCCACCACATCATCATGCCCCTTTGCCTATAGAAGTTTCATTCTGTCCATTAAATCTTTGGCCTTTCTTTGAACTGGGGGAGTAATTTTAACTATTACCAGTCCTTTCTTTGGTTGGCCGTACAATACCAAAGCACCGGTTGGAGCAAAGACAAATACGGGTAGTGCCAACATATCTTCTTCGCCTTGAACAATGATCCTTACAGGGAATGCACATGATAGCGATTTTTTCAAAATAGTGATTGCCCCTTGGGATATTGTACCTGCGGGATTAGAACACCTAAATTCTTCGATTGCTCCATTTTTCAAATATGCCTTCAGGTTGGGAGAGTATTTATGAGTCGCTAGGCGTCGTTGTTCTCTGCCGTCAAGAATTGAAATATCAGGCGTGAAGTTGAAGGAAACCATCCTGTCTGTAGTTGCATCGCCGATGGATACGATTGGGCTAGAATTAACTAAAAAATCTTGAATCCTTCTTTTGGTTACATATTCATCAGCTATAAGAGTGCCAAAAGGTTCCTTTAGGATTTTGATATATTTAGGAGCTAGAGGCATTCTGAGCCTCTGGTTGAGTAGCTACACCCGGAGATTCTGAGGCTTTAGATTCTGCTTCCTCCTGCGCTTTCAGCTCGGCTGCGATTACACTAATTCTTCCTGCGACTAATTTTGCAACCTTGGTAATGGCCTGTGCTTGGATAGAATCTGGTCCAGAGATTATTATTGGTTTTCCAATGTCACTACCCTCCATGATCTGCGGATACAATGGAATATCGCCTATAAATGGTATATTGAACTTATCGCTGACCCTCTGTCCGCCTCCCTTGCCAAAAATATTCAAATCTTGTCCACACTGAGGACAATTCAAATGACTCATGTTTTCGATCACACCTACGATTGGTACATTCAGTTTGTTGAACATACCTATTGCTTTAACGGCAACGTTCATAGCGACTTCCTGAGGCGTGGTTACAATCAGAATTCCTGTAATGGGAATTGTCTGGGCTAATGTTAAGGGGGCATCACCAGTACCTGGCGGGAGATCGATGATCAAGTAATCGAGCTCGCCCCAATTTACATCAGTTAAAAATTGCTTGACTATCCCTGATACTATAGGTCCCCTATAGATTCCAGCCTGTTGGGATTGTTCATAAAAGAAGCCCATCGAAATGACTTTTACTCCTTCTGCAACTATAGGTTGAATTTTATTATTCGTTACTTCAGGAGTTTCTTTTATTCCAAGCATTAATGGAACGCTTGGTCCATAGATGTCCGCGTCCAACAAGCCCACCTTGGCACCTATCTTTGCTAGCGCAAGAGCTAAATTTACAGATACAGTTGTCTTACCAACTCCACCTTTTCCGCTGGCAATTGCCACAATATTTTTCACCCCGGGGAGAAGTTCGTCCATAGATACTGCGCGACCTTCCATTACCCTTGCTGTTACTTTCAAATCAAGATCTTGTACACCTAGGGACGCAATTGCGTTTCGTACGTCCTGTTCAATATCAGCGTTGAATGGACACGCAGGAGTGGTTAGTTCAAGATTAAAAGCGATTTTCCCACCAGTAATTGTCAGATCCTTTACCATACCCATCGAGACGATATCCTTGTGCAATTCTGGATCGACTACTTTTTTCAATGAAGAGAGAACCTGATCCACTGTTACCATTTTGTCTTACACAAAATTCTTCCTCACTGTATTTAAATGATATACATTCAAGTGCAGGGTAGAATTAGCATAGACCGATTTACAAGAAAAAAAGAGTTTATGGAAATATCTTCCTTACGTCTTGGAATCTTTTACGCAAGGTTACGATACTTGTATCTCCTGCCAAAGCAATCTGAGCTTGGCTAACTTTTTCCCCCTCTTTCAAACAAGCAGCATATAGCACTGCGACTGCGAGAGCATTAGGATCCTTTCCATGAGCAATAGGATTTTCTTTCATAATACTTAACATTTCGAAAGCCTTCCTAGATATTTTCTCTCCCACCCGTGCCTGACTTGCTATCTTTGCAAGATAAGAATTAGAGTCAATTACAGGCAGGTGGAGTTTCAAATTTCTTACAAGTAACCTGTAACATTTCCCTGCAAATATTGAATCAGTATTCGCTATTTCAGCGATTTCATCTAGCGTTCTAGGAATATTGAATTCCCTGCAGGCAGCATAGATAGAAGCAACGACCAATGCTCGAATAGACCTCCCTTTAATGATTCGTTTATCAAGTGCCTTGCGATAATTATATGCCGATTTCTCCATTAAAGCATCATTTAAACTGAGTTTATCTTTTACGCTACTTAGGATCGCAAATGCGTTCTTCAAATTTCTGTGATAGCTTCTATTGTTACTAGAGATCTTATTCCATCGTCTCATTCTCTGCACCTTGCTTCTCTGTTCTGGGCTTAATGCTGCACCATTTGCGTCCATATTAGAATAGGATATAACAGTAGAAAGACCCATGTCATGTAGGGCAAGAGACATCGGCATACCTGTTCTGCATTTACTTTCCATGTCCTCTCCTGTATAATTTCGCCACTCTGGGGCTAGGGATTCTATGTTATCGTAGATGACCATGCCGCATCCGCTGCATAATGTCTCGCTAGTCTCGCTATCAAACACCAATGCCGTACTATTGCAAAGAGGGCAAATATCCTTCTTGTTGAATTCTTTTTCTTGCTCTTGGGATAACATGGATTGCATAATTCAAGGATGGAGCAACTTGATATAAGCATCGTGTACACACAAGGAGCTAAAGTAATCATTAGTAGCTCAAATGAGCACAATACATTACAATGTCCTATGTTCCACCAGTCACTTTAATAAGTGTGCATGTTTATCTGTAATCACTTGTCACCTAGATTAACCACTGATGCCCGGGCAGAAACCATAACGAGGTCTTTTAGATTTGACCAAGATCTTTCAAACATTTTGGATGAAGAAGCCGAAAGGATGGGAGTCTCTGTCAATGCTTTAGTTGGGATTATCTTAAAGAGATATGCCGAGTTTACTAGATATCTTTCTAAAATCGATATGGTAGTGGTAAATAGAGAATTCCTAAGGTCCCTCATTGACTTAATGGATGAAGATAGCTTATACCAACTAGGCATGAAACTAGGCTCAACCATACCTATTGATACGATTATGTTTTGGAAAAAAGAGCTTACCGAGCAATCTGTCTTTCAATATATTGAAAAAATAATCTGCAGATACGGGCAGCTAGGAACCTATGATGAAGTTTCTCAAGGGAACAATAGAACTATCGTGATAAGGCATAGACTAGGAAGAAAGGGCTCCAAGTTTTTCGAATCTTATCTTCAATCGACTTTAAAGAATACTATTCGAAGTGAAGCTAAATTCGAAATAACCGACTCCTCTGTTAAAGTTGAAATTTGAAAAGACAGTCAATATTTACGGGAATTATTTCTTTTCATTTGATTTTTTACTTTATCCAAAGATTCATAAATTGATGTCTGCTTTCAAGAAATCATCAAGCATGTTCGCGATAGTGCACATGAGCGACGTTGTCAGAATACCTCCTAGTCGTCTAACGAATTCACTTCATGATACTGCTATTGCTATTCTTAAGGAAAAATACGAGAGCATGATCAGCCCCGACCTTGGGTACGTTGTAATGATTACCGAAGCTTCAGCAAATTCTATAGGTAAATTAGTAGCAGGCGATGGCGCTACCTACCACAAAGTAATTTTCCAGGCCTTAACTTTTTACCCAAGGCTCCAGGAAATTGTTGAAGGCGAAGTAGTGGAGATAACCGACTTTGGAGCCTTTGTGAGAATAGGACCTACAGATGCTCTCTTACATCTGTCACAAATTACCGACGATTATTTAAAGAGCGATGTCAAGCAAGGGGTAATATTGGCCAATCAGACGTCCAGATCCTTGAAGATTGGATCAAAGATACGTGCACGGGTGACTGCGGTGAGTCTTGGTAAAGGAGCTGGTATGGGAAAAATAGGTATTACTTGCAGGCAACCATTTCTTGGGGCAGTGGACTGGATTGATCAGGAGTTAAAAAAGGCCAGGCAACCTCCGCCCCCCGCTGCAATCAAAGAAAAGAAAGGAGGAGGCACAAAATAGTTGCCGAGGGAGATGGCGTGTAAAAAATGCAAGGCTCTCACTGTAGGACGGGTTTGTCCGGTTTGCAAATCAACCGAGCTTAGTTCGGACTGGTCAGGAATTGTTCTTATCTTTGATGCAGCTAAATCCCGGATAGCAAGCACTCTTGATATTACAGTCCCTCATAAATATGCCCTCATGGTTTCATGACAACCACATGGTATGAAAAATTTAAAAGCGTATTTGGATGTCAGAAACCAGCTCTTGAATTTTTTACGTGAAGACGTAGGCTCAGGAGACATTACAAGCGAGAGTATCATCCCTTCAAATACATCAGCCTTAGCACATATTATTTGCAACTCTAAAAAAAAAGCAATCGTTTCTGGCCTATACGAGTGCGGAATCCTATTTGGAGACATTTGTAAGTGCGATACCAAAATCCTAGTTGAGGATGGATCGACAGTCAATAAAGGAAATGTTGTAATGCAAGTCAGGGGTAGAGCAAGATCTATACTACGGGCAGAAAGGACTGCCCTCAATATAATAATGAGAATGAGTGGAATTTCTACTCTAACAAATGAGTTCGTATGTATGGTGAGGGATTATGACAAATCAGTACGGATTGCTTGTACCCGTAAAACCTCACCTGGTATGAGGATTTTTGATAAAAAAGCAGTTGAACTGGGAGGGGGAAAAAGCCATAGGCTACGCCTGGACGATATGGTTTTGATTAAAGATAATCATTTACTGCTGACAGGCTCAGTAGAACGATCTATTAAAATAGCAAGGAAAAGCGTGGGATCTGCCATTAGAATAGAGTGCGAGGTAGGCGATCCAAGTCAGACCATTTCAGCAATTAAAAGAGGGGCAGATATCGTGATGCTTGATAATTTCTCCCCGGATGAAGTGAGGGAATCGATACTTAAAATTACAAAGTTAGGTCTCCGAGATAAGGCAATGATTGAAGTTTCAGGCGGAATTAGCCTTGATAATATCAAAGATTATGCGTCAGCAGAGCCAGATATAATCTCAATAGGGTCTCTTACTCATTCAGCGAAGGCCATAGATTTTAGTTTGGAAATAATAAAAGTAATACGACAATCTCCCGAACCGAATAAATAATAATCAGAGGAACACTAACAGGATACCATCCATTTTCTTTCATTCATAGACCTGAATTCGATTCCTAAATTCTGAAATGGTGTCTTGATGTGTAACGGATCGACTTACCCGCGTCTTCCTGTGCGCTCAGGTTTCTTCTGCCCAGGCAATCTTCTTTTCTCGAATCTCTTCACGAAATTATTTCTATTACGTACCTTGGACACAGGACTCAGCCGAGGTCTTCCTTGAATTTTAGGAGTCTGACCTCTTACTTTCCCAGCTTTTGTTAATGATCCATGCGTTGGCATTGTTGTTAAATACAATGACGTCTTAAGTCGCTAATATACCTATTGGCACTGGCTATCCCTTGCTATAGTAAGTGTATCATCCAGTTATAAATATGGCAAGTATTGCCACTAACATTGATGCCTTAGGCAACTACATCCTAGATTGTACTAATTTAAATGCATTACCATGATAATATCATCATCCTATATTATAATGAAAACCACAGATTTCGATTATAAGTCACGTGTACTAGATTTAAAAAATGAGAAGAACGCCGTAATCCTAGCGCATAACTATCAACTACCAGAAATACAAGATATTGCTGATTTCGTAGGAGATTCACTTGGGCTCGCCAGAAGCGCAGCTCAAACTACCGCTGATGCTATAATATTTTGTGGAGTTCATTTTATGGCAGAAACAGCCTCTATTATTTGTCCTGACAAGCAAGTCTTGATTCCCGATCTAGAAGCAGGATGTTCTCTGGCAACTAGCATTAACACAACAGAGCTAGAGGCTTGGAAGGAGGACCATCCTAATGCAATAGTTGTAAGTTATGTCAATACTACAGCTCAAATAAAGGCCTTATCAGATTATTGCTGCACCTCTTCAAATGCGGTTAGAGTGGTGAATAGTATACCAGCAGATAGAGAAATACTTTTCCTCCCGGACTTGTTTCTTGGTTCATATGTGGCTGAAGTTACAAGAAGAAAGAATATGTTTATCTGGCCAGGTGAATGCCACGTTCATGCTGGTATAAAAGCTGAAGACATTAACAGTTTACTTGAAAATTTCAAAGATGCAGAATTCCTGGTTCACCCGGAATGCAGTTGTACGTCATCAGCACTGTACCATATTGCGAGAGGAGAGCTTACAAGAAATTCGCAAGTTTTGTCGACTGAGGGAATGATGAACCATGTGAAATCATCAAGTGCAAAGCAGTTTGTGGTTGCGACAGAAACTGGAATTCTTTATAGAATGAAGAAAGAAAATCCAGAGAAACAAATAATTCCCCTCAAAGAGGATGCGATCTGCAAATATATGAAAAAGATAACAATAGAAAAGGTCTATCGTTCCCTCGTTGACAATGTTTTTGAGGTCAAAGTACCTGATAATATAGCGAATAAAGCAAAATTTTCAATCGAACG
>DATDLD010000157.1:0-2776 GCA_036519475.1 Candidatus Nitrosopolaris sp.
GAGCAATGGCATTTTTCTTCTTATTATTAGTTGAATTATTATCTGTGTGTGTTGAGTTAGACGTAACAATATGACATGGCTCATTATTTATGCAAATCCTTGTAACACAGGGTTTGTTGTCGACGCATGTCGTTGATGTAAAATTAGATTCTATTTTAATAGCAATTGCAGGTTGTTGTAGGTGTTTGTTCCCTGCTACTCCAAGCATTAAAACTGTTGAATATGAAATGATCATAAAGATAATAATAATTGGTCTCATCACAGCATACCAGAAATACATATCGTAATAGACATTGATATTTCTTTTGATGAAGGAAATGTGGGGGGACCTGTTATCTATTGTATGGCTCTAATGTTCTTGTCTCCTACTGTGTACTTTCGTTCTCTCAGTAATTCCACTGGAGGGACAGATGGGATTCTATATCCTTGTTTTAGCTCTCTTCTTTTTTTACCCTTTCCCTTTCAATTTTAAGTACTGCTAGTGTTGCTGGATTGTGAATGGATATTGTTTTCGAATCTAGTTATCAAATCGTTATATTCTTTTTCACTTAAAGTTGGAAACTCAAGTTCAGAAGTCCAATCTTTATACAGATATCTATGTGCTGTAGTTAGTGCTTCTAATATTGCTTTTAGTTCTTTTTCTGAAAACTCCATATTTATTTTAAGCCTCTTTTGTATACACTGTGGTATTTCATAAATTCGTCTGTAGTGTCATATCAGAGTCTCAACTTATATACTATCTTTCTAAGTCTGAAGTGTTACTTCGGTTCTATCGACTATCTGTTCACCAAATATTTACCGCGCTTATAAAAGTAGGTCATTTTTTTCATTTTTTGTCTTGCTTACATCTCGCATTTATCATCCTTTAAATGTAACATCAACTGACGCACCAGCTCCGCAAACCAGGGAGGAATACATATCATAATATCTATAGTTTTATTAATTCAAATCTAGTATGTTGTGACTAATTTACCAATGGAATCAAGTCTGAAACTACTGCTAAAGCCTGGAAAAAAAACGAGGAAGTTGAAATTAAAGGATTGGGATCCTGATTATGATGCAGGGAAAAAGAAAGAAGAAGTAGAGAAGGAGTTGGTTCATTTTTCTAGTCGAATATCAGAATTACAATACAAGCTCTTCGCAGCCGATAGCCAGTCTCTTGCGATAATACTTCAAGGAGTTGATACGTCAGGGAAAGATGGAACAATACGTCATGTAATGGGAGCGCTAAATCCTCAAAGTTGTTATGTAAGGCCGTTCAAAGTTCCAACCACAGAAGAACTTTCCCATGACTATCTTTGGCGCGTTCATATGGCAGTTCCTTCAAAAGGTCAAATAGCTATTTTTAATCGTTCTCATTACGACGATATCATTGAAGTTCGAGTTCATAACTTGGTTCCAAAGAGTGAATTAACTCCAAGATATGGGCAGATCAATGATTTTGAGAAATACTTAGCAGAGAATCATGTAACAATATTGAAATTCTTTTTGCATATTAGCAAACATGAACAGAAGAAAAGACTTCAGGAGAGATTAGAAGATCCAACAAAACGTTGGAAGATATCAGAAAGAGATCTGGAAAACAGGAAATATTGGGATAAGTATATGGAGTCTTATGAGGAAGCACTAAGTAAATGTAGTACCAAATGGGCACCATGGTATATTATCCCTGCAAATTTAAAGTGGTTCCGTAATTGGGCTGTGGCTCAAATTATCCTAGAAACGCTAGATAGCATGAAACTAAAATATCCATAACCAAGAATAGATGTCTCTAAAATTGTCATAGTATGATCTAAATTATTGAAGAAATAAAAGCAAGTTCTGTCATTACCAAATGATTATTGTGCAACGAAATTAGACTTACTAATGCTACTTTGGTATTAGCCCTATGAGTTTTCATCCTATCATCAACGAAAGTCACATTTGTTTATAGTTCATGTTTAATACTGTAACACTCTATGGCTAACTATAACGTCTGTATATCTCTCTAGTCCCTGAAAGTTTGCAGAAGGATTCCATACTTTCAATATTGAAGTATTCCTTCTGGTGTTGTTACATATGCACATTGTTCTGTACTAGTTGTATGATAGTAACAAAGTGAATATAATTATGAGATTGATTGGAACGAAAAGGATTAAAATTATAAAGTATAATTGATATTAAGGAATCAATATCTTTAAGTATATTCTCAGTTAATAGGTTGGTGATAGAGTGTTATGAGTTCATCTGGAGATAGGGACATACAACCATTTGATTGGTTTAATAGATTCTTTGGTGCTGGTAGCAGAGGTGGTCGCAGTAGAGGGTTTGCTGATATTTTCAGAGGCTTTGACGAAATGAGAAGGGAAATGGAAAGAGGATATGAAGATATATTTAAAGACATACAGAATAAAGCTCCAAAAGATCTCGTAAGAGAATATGAAACGCCAGGGGGAGGTAAAGTAAAAGAATTTGGACCATTTGTTTATGGATATTCAATGACAATAGGTCCTGATGGCAAACCAAGAGTAAGAGAATTTGGAAATGTTAAATCTCCATTACGAGGCGGAGGCGGTGGTTTTTTTAGAACTCCTATGATCTCATCTGAAAGAGAACCTTTATCCGATGTAACAACAACAGATAAAGAAGTAAAAGTCGTTGTAGAAATGCCAGGTGTCAACAAACAGAATATCAAGATAAATGCTTATGACAACTCAGTAGAAATAACATCCACTGATCCAAACAGGAAATATCATGAAGTTATTCAAATACCAGAAGACACAGATATTGAAACAGC
>DATDLD010000158.1:0-2926 GCA_036519475.1 Candidatus Nitrosopolaris sp.
GTTACTATTGTAGCCTTGTAGAACGTGTCTTTGATATGTATCTCAGATTGCCTATAAGTATCGTATCATTATGCTTAATCTACAGACTTTATTTGTGATAACAAAGAAGTAGAAAGGTATGTCTTCTAGTGGTCGACATCATCTTATCGAGATGCTAAAGGGAAAAGAACTAGTAATTATTGCGGTGCTGTCTGTAATTGCCATTTCGCTATTCGTACTTTTTTATACACTTGATGTATCTGCAGTCAAATCTAATCTAGCTCCAGATAATACTAAATCTAGTAACGATAACCAAAAAACAATAATGCGTAGCAATTGCGGAAAGAATGCACATAAGAAGTGCCCTGATAAAAGATCCCATACCGCCAGATTGCACAAAGAATCCATTTCCTAATTCTACTATGGCGTTACGATAGAGGAAAAGAAGAACATTCGTCTTCAACGCTCCAATATTTCATTTTTTTGGCCTTTGAGGAATGCCAGATTATTTTGCTTAATTCTGTAAGAGCGTAATACGTTCTACACCCATCATAGTTCACTACTTTTCTAATGAGACTTGAACTTACCCATAATCCCAGTTATTATGATGCGAGTACAAAAATTAGGTTCAGCGGCTCGATGCTAAGAAGGTTAAAGTTATTGATAGAAATCTATGGCTATGTATCTGAATTATTACAACATATCTATACTTTCTTAAGAAATAGTTATGATTTTGCATCTCGGTGAAGGTGTGTTCAGTAATCTTTTTCCCCCACGGTGATTTATAAGAGGACTGAGTCTCTAGTTTTTACCTTGAATCCCAACAATCTGCAGCTGACAGTCGGAATTTTAATTTTCGATCAAGTGGAGGTCTTGGACGTTGCAGGGCCTTTTGAGGTATTTTCTGTAACACGTTTGAATGAAGACCGCCGGTGGAAAGAACCATCTCCCTTCAGAGTGATATTGGTGTCAGAAAAAGTAGGTCAAGTCTTAGCTATTGGTGGCCTACGCTTCACCCCTGACGTGACATTCGACAACTGTCCAGATCTTGATTTACTGATGATTCCCGGAGGCTGGGGAACCCGTAGGGAAGTAAACAATGATACTCTGGTGAAGTGGATTGCAGCTCGTGCCCATAAGACTAAGTTGACGGCCTCCGTGTGTACCGGTTCAAGTCTCCTTGGCAAAGCAGGATTGTTGGACGGACGTGAAGCGACTACCCATTGGCGCGCCTTTGATTTCCTAGGGGAGTCTGCACCCAATGCCAAAATACGTAAAGACGTTCTATTTACTATGGTGGAACCGATCTTTACCTCTGCAGGTATTTCTGCTGGAATCGACCTAGCATTGTGTATTGTAAGCCACTTTTTCGGAAAGGAGATTGCTCAGGCCACGGCCCGCCAAATGGAATATCCATATCCCAAAAACAATCGGCGCAGGAGCGAGGCTTAGGGGACAGTGGTGCAAAAATCGTATGTATAATATTTACTTGAAGTAAACTTGTTCATCTATACTCATCACCACAATCTCCAATTATCTCAAACAAGTTATTTGACTTTGTACATACAGCATCTATAGCATCACAATCTGACTTATCCAAATAAAAGTTGAATACCTGCAGGTTATTGTTTCTGTGATCAACGATTCCAAGTCTGACGCCGATAATAACGCCTGCTACTGCAGGCTTGGCAAGAATATAGCGGGTTGCTACATTTGCAATGCTTACATTGTGCTTTTGTGCAATACTCTTCAAAGTCGATAAAAGTTCTTGGAACAAATTCCATCCGCCCCATACATCTATCATCTGCTTGTATTTTCGTAGGCTTGATGTATTTAGCTCAGCATTAGATGGCTGTATTCTTCCTAGATAGCTCTCTGATATCAGCCCTCCACAGAGGCTTCCATAAGCAAGAAGACCGATGTTATGCTCCAAGCAAAATGGTATCATCTTTACTTCTGGCCTACGATCTATAATTGAATATTGAACCTGGTTAGATAGAATCTGTAGATCTGAATCTATCATAATTTGCATACGTTCCGTATCAAAATTTGTGAGGCCTATGTGCTTGATTACTCCTTCATCCCGGATGTATGATAGGTACTTGAGAGCATCCATGTAATACGGATTGTTATAATCCCACCAGTGAAACTGAAGTAAATCCAGCGAGCTAACACTCATTCTGCGGAGCGATCTTCCTATATTTTCATTAACGCTAGAACGTGTAATTCTTCCTGGCTGCGGTACCCATTTTGTTAATGCCTGAATTCTATCGAGTTCTTCTTTTCCTTTTAGTGCCAATAATCTACGCCTAAACAGCCCAATAAAATCTTCTGCCGGGCCATAAATATCTGCTAGGTCCCATGTGGTAAAGCCAGCATCATGATATCTCATCATGTCTGCGATTGACAATTCATGATCGATATATCCATGTCCGCCTGCAACCTGCCACATGCCGTTAACTATTCTGCATATTGTCAAATCAGGAGCCAGTTGGTGGTATTTCTTACTGATGTCATTCATTCTAGATTTTCTCTACATTTTTATCTCACAAATATCAAGCACAAAATCTGACGCATAGTGGTCTAACATTTCATATCTGACTTTACTATTCTTATATTTAAATAGCAAGATGACCTCGTCATCTATGTTAAAGAGCAAAAGTGTCCTCTGAGATTGCACTCGAAAGATTTGGTTTAGAGAAACGATATGTGCGAGGATAACAAAATAATATCTGTAAAAATGGAATAAGCATGATAGCATCTGCTGAGTAAGAAAAGAATCTACTATACTCTTGATGTATATATACATTAAAGAGCGATACCCTTGTTATTACAATGAAGAATTCATCTGATAATAAAGAAGATACTGCAAAGCAAATAGCGTCAGAAGAAATAAACAATGTCCAAGTCAATCCTGCAATTATAAAACAAAATGAATGTGCTGCAT
>DATDLD010000159.1:0-4561 GCA_036519475.1 Candidatus Nitrosopolaris sp.
AACCTCGCCAGCAAAAGGACAAGAAATTCCAATCGGACATCCCTTGACAGTTGCCGGCATATCTACAGATAACGTTTCCTCTAGTTGCCAAGTTCTAGTTCTGTTAAATGATTTAAAGCCGTACAAACAAGCTAGACCTACCGGAGAGAACGGGTTAACTGACTACTCTACTTGGAAATACACATTTGCCCCTAAAAATGGAGTTATAAAGGATGGACCAAATCGAATTACAGCCAAAGTAGTCTGTGGGGGGGATATCCCTGCTAATTTAACAAAATTTTACAGTGTCAATTTTACCGGGAAATCCAAAAGCCCTCTGCGAATTCTGACAACAAATAATGCAATTCGGTATAATGGAACAACAGGTGTATTGTTAGGTGCAGCGGCAGCTTCAGCAACAAATGTCGTTTTGTATAATATCACGGCTGCTGAAATTGCAAGGAACCAAATTAATGTAACGAAGACTCTTAATCAGACCGGGAAGCAAAGCAGCGATGTAAAACTTGCTAATATATCAACTTCAGTCTTAGTTGCCAATAATCCAGTTAAGCCAGGAAATAACCAGACTGTAGTAGTCACCGCTTCGGACTCAAAGACAAATGTAAAGATCTATGGAGCCAGCATAGACATATGGATAAGTAATGCATCTGGCATTGCAACGCTTTTTTTTTCTGGAATAACCGATCATTCGGGTCTTGTTTCACACGGATGGAAAATAGATGGCAACAGTAAACCTGGAGATTACGTCGTAACAGCAGAAGTATTCGCAAGAGGATATAAGGACCGAACTGATAAATCCACATTTAAAATTTCTCCTAGATAACATTTGTGGTCAAGAAAAAGTAAGAGTATCTGCAGCAGAACTACTCGTAGAGTACCTTTGGCACCGGCCAATTTTTGTCTATCCTTTCGAAGACCAAAGCAGATATCCAAAAAAGGCCTCTTGGCGCTCGGCTTGGTTGATTTTTTATTATTGGTGCTAATACTCCTCACGAAAAGTTGAAACCTAGAGTAAACTATAAACTATAACGGACCCAGTCTGAAACGGCTGATCTGCTGCTCATGTAGGTAGAAGGTCGATAGTTTAGCTTAACAAAGAAAGCTTCAGAATGACGCACATGACATGTAGCTAGTCATTTCGGTCACGAATGGACTCTAATACTGCAATGAACAGACAGGTAGAAATTCTTCATATAGAAATAGTTCTTATAATTTAGTAGTAACAATTTGTGGTCTAAGTGCCAAAGGTCTAAACTTGGAGGCTTCTTAAATGTAGGGTTTTTTCCAGTATTCGAAGGTAGATCTCTAAGAGTTCAGCCGACTGCCTTTGAAGTACAATGTCCTCTTGATCGTTTAATTGTCTTGACAGCATTAAAATCTTATTTTGTATTCTCGATTCCAGTGATTCGAGGGATATTTTCTTAGATTTTGTCTCGTCTAAATCTGAATTAGTAGCAGGTTGGAAACTAGTAGAAGTAACTGTCTGCGATCTATTCTCCACATTGCCGCAATTGATACACATGATTTTATCCTTGAATTTTATTTGAACACCTTTGCAAATGTTACAGGCATCACTGATAAGCGATGCACCTTTTACAAGTAACTCTGCTGCATTCTTTACATTGGCTGATTTGTCGTTATTTTTTTGTGGTTGGGCATTCATATGTAACCACTATATTGGGTGGGTTATTCTGTATAATTGTTAGCATACTCTATATTTGTACGAGGAAAGAAGTGGTTTTCATAATGGGATATCCCTTGCAATCGGGAACATAGTTATTTTCTGATCCTAACTATCAAACTTTTAATATGATTTGTACAGAATTAACATGAGTCCTTGACGCATCAAGAACAGTTTATGGCAGCAGAACGAAAAAAACGGCTTGATAATTTACCCGAACTACCTGAAAATAGGCCGGCTCTATTAATGTCTGCTATTTATTCAGGTAATGAACAGAAGGTCTATCTAAAATTCTATGACCCAAAAGATAACAAGGTCTACTTCTGGCGCGATAGGACAAATCATAAACCTTATTGTTATACGAAAATGCAGTACGCAGGGAAATTAAAAAAGATTGTTGATGCGGACACGAAATACACATTAGAGACTACAAAAAAGAGAGATCTGATTTCTGATCAGGAGATTGATGTTATAAAAATAGTTGCCCCTGATCCGCTTTCTATCGGGGGAACAGATCATAGCATCCGAGAAAAAATAACTTCATGGGAAGCTGATATAAAATATCATGAAAATTATTTATATGATACTTCACTAATTCCTGGGGCGTTTTACGAAAGAAAAGGAGAGGATATCAAACAATTTGATCATCAGATGACTGATAAGGTTCAAGATGCACTAAAAAATCTGTTATGGGACAAGATGAAAGAAGACGCTGGCGAGATCGGCAACAAAGAATACCAACAATACATTACAGGCTGGGCAAAACTACTCAACCAGCCTATACCAGAGCTGAGAAGAGTATCGGTGGATATTGAAGTCGAGTCTGAGGAAGGAAGAATGCCCAACCCTCGTGATCATGATAGGGCAGTTATCGCAGTTGGGTTCGTTGGTAGCGACGGACTAAAAAAAGTCTTTGTGTTGAACCATGGTAGACTTCGTGATGATCGCACGCCATTAATTCCTGAGGCTGAAATCTGTGTTACAGAGAAACAATTATTACAGAAATCATTTGAAATTATGAACTCCTATCCAATTATCATCACGTACAATGGCGATGATTTTGACCTGCCGTACCTATATGCTAGATCTCAAGATCCATCAATTGATCCTGAGCATAGCTTGCTAATACCCAAGGAGGATATTCCTATCATTACAAAAAAGGAGAACTTTGTAAAGCGTGGTACTCAAGCAGAACCAGTCCAAATAAAACATGGAATTCACATAGATTTATTCAGGACATTTCAGAATAGATCCGTACAAATCTATGCTTTTAGCCACAAGTATTCCGAACTTACACTTAATGCAATCTCAGAGGCCCTCCTTAATGACAGCAAAATTGATTTTGAAGGAGATATCAGTGAACTCCCCCTTCAGAAGCTAGCGCTCTATTGTCTTAAAGACGCCGATTTAACCTTCAGACTGACTAGTTTCAACGACAGTTTATTGATGAAACTTTTGGTGGTTATCTCAAGGATCGCAAGGTTGTCAATTGATGATATATCACGTTTCGGCGTTAACCAATGGATCAGAGGAATGTTATACTATGAACACCGGCAGCAAAAAGCTCTGATACCAAGACGCGATGAACTTCAAGCGAAAGGAAGTGCGTCGACAGTTGCAATCATCAAAGAAAAAAAATATCGTGGGGGATTAGTTGTCGAACCTATCCTAGGTATCCATTTTAATGTAATAGTGGTAGACTTCGCAAGTCTGTACCCGAGCATTATTAAGGTTCATAATCTTTCGTACGAAACTGTAAATTGCCCACATCAGGGTTGCAAAAATGATCCTAGTCAAATGGTAGTGGGAACAACACATTGGAGATGCAAAGAAAATAGGGGGTTAACTTCTCTGCTTATAGGATCATTGCGTGATTTAAGAGTAAGTTATTACAAATACCTTTCAAAGGATAAAACAATTCCTTATGAAGAAAGGCAATTATATAATGTTGTCAGTCAAGCAATCAAAGTAATCCTCAACGCTAGCTATGGTGTAATGGGAGCAGAAATATTTCCGCTCTATTGTTTGCCGGTAGCAGATGCTACTGCGGCAATTGGCAGAACTACAACTACTTCGACCATCGCAAAATGTAAGGAAATAGGAATTCAAGTGATCTACGGAGATACTGACTCGCTTTTTCTAAAGAATCCTAGCGCCTCGCGAGTAGATGAAATTACGCTTTGGGCTAGAAAGAACCTTGGTGTCGACCTCGAGACAGATAAACAATACCGATATGTAGTATTTAGCGCTCTTAAGAAAAACTATCTCGGAGTTTTGGCTGACGGTACCGTAGATGTCAAGGGTCTTACTGGGAAGAAATCACATACTCCTCCATTTATACGCAATGCATTTTATAATATTTTAGATATTTTGAGTAAAGTAAACTCAGAAAAAGATTTCGAGTCAGCTAAGGAGAAGATAAAAAATATAATACAGGAAAATGCTAGGAATTTAGAATCACAAAAAATTCTTCTTTCAGACTTGAGCTTTAACGTCATGGTAAACAAATCTCCTGAAAAATATGGGAAGAAGACAATTTCTGGTCCTACAAGAGCAACAGCACTCGATGGGAAGGATAAAGATTTTGATAGCTATAAGGGTATTCCGCAACACATCAAGGCCGCAAAATTATTAGTCGATGTAGGGAAGGACGTCAAGGCAGGGGACGTTATTTCTTATGTAAAGACAAAGACAGGAGATGGTGTCAAGCCAGTAGAACTTGCAAAGCCAGAAGAAGTCGATACGGAAAAATATCTTGAGACAATGGAAGCCACCTTCGATCAGGTTCTTTCATCTTTGAACTTTAATTTTAAATCTATTCTCGGAAAACCTCGTCAGTCAAACTTGGACGAGTTGTTCTGGACAAGCCAAAATTAAAAA
>DATDLD010000160.1:0-3493 GCA_036519475.1 Candidatus Nitrosopolaris sp.
GTTTAAAAATTGAAAAGGCAAATTGAAATAACTGGGTAGACTAGATGTGTGTTCGAACTTTCCTTCCAATAGTTCCCACTATCACAAGCTCTATGCCAGTAAGTAATAAAGCTACTGATACTATCAGCAGCAAAAGAACAAATCCAAACTTTGGGTTGGCCAGAACAACGATACCTACTGCCGCACTCAACACTCCTATGCCAGTCCGAAATATTCTTGTGCGCCTTTCATATTCGTCATTCCTTAGACCATCCAAGATTCTCAGAACACCATTAGCCAATAATCCAAATCCGAGAATTAGTACGATATATTTTATGGCAAAACTCGGAACTATAATTCCAGGGATCAGATAGCCTACTATTGCAGCTCCTATTGCTATATTGATAATTCGAGAAGATTTTTTCAGGCCCTTTCCTCGAATTCCTGCAATGATTCTTTCTATGCCAATGATCATCAAAGCGATCAATGCGAAAAGTACTATTGAATACTGTCCAAATGAAGAGTATGCCGCTATCACAACGACGGATAATGAGATACATACTAGACCTACAGCAACCTGAAGTATCCTGAACCATTTACGCGGATTTTCTACACCTCCAGCTGCTCTCAATAGATACAATTCAGATTCCCTATCTAGTTCAATTTATAGATATTGGAAGTTACTACTCAGGAATTATTAATTGGATTTCATGTCAAGCCTTAATAAGTGAGATCTATTTAGAGCTCGAACCCGAATCAACTGTGATCAGTATCAGAGGCGATGTTAATTAACTACAGCTCATCTCGCTAATCATGGAATTACCGAATTGTTATTTATAGACGAGCTCATTGTAATCGAGCCAAAATAATTGAAAATTGATAATACTAGTATTTCGATCGAGATCATCTCCCTCTTTGACAAAAAGGGTTCAATCGGCTTCTTATTCAAGGCCATATCTCTGCTTGTTCAGCATGTTCAGCCCTATCAGCAACGTGAATAAGCTCTTCTAAATCTAGCTGTTTTTTAGATATTTAAGTGTCTTTCATTCTGATTTATAATATCAAAACCTCTAATTAATTAATCTCTATATTGTACTCTGGTTATATGTTAGCCTGCTAGAAGCTTATGTCTCCTGCTCCTTTGGTAAAGTACTATACTATTCAGTACCATAAGGATAATAGCTGTTCTAGAAACAGGGAAGAATATGAAAGAGAATTTATGATTTTTAGAACAGGCTGAGGGGAATTGAGTCTCACTATGGCATTCTTAATCTTAAAATTTCCAGTATAAAACAATAAGAATAAATAAGTAGGACATGATTCATTTAAAAAACACAATATAAAAATGCCTCTGAAGACTGCAGAATTGATAGATAGTGCGCGTAGCTTTTCGAAAGATGGTAGATGGTTTCGAGATTCTCAAGGTAGGTATCTTATCTTTCGTGGAGTGAATTTTGGATCTCGAAGTAAACTTGCTCCATATCTTCCGATTGCACCACTAAATATCCATAATATCAATCAACTTGATTTAGAAAAAGAAATTGATTCAGTAAAACCCGAATTAGATCTCCTAAAACAGCTTGGATTTAATATTATTCGATTATTAATATCGTGGAAGGCAATCGAGCCAAAGCCGAATCCAAATCCAGATGAGATCTTGCCTGAGGGTAGACAATATCTTGGTCTTGTAAAAGAAATAATTGATACTTTGTATGCAAGAGGTTTATACGTACTTTTGGATTTTCATCAAGACATAGCCCACGAAATTTATGGCGGTGATGGGTTTCCAGATTGGGCATTAGCAATAGATGAAAAACATAAGCGTCCTCAGCCTTCAAAACTAAGAGATAAAAAGTGGCAAGTGGCATATCTTGTAAACAAATTAGTAAAAAATACCTTACAATCATTTTGGCGAAACAACCTAACGAATAAGGAAGTAGGGCTTCAGAATTATCCGGTTAGGACTCATCTAGAAAAGACCATAGGGCAAACCATAAAATTTTTCAAATCATCGGGAAGTAATAGTCAAAGAGAAGAAGGAGAGCCAGCTATTCTGGGAGTTGAGCCATTTAATGAACCCCATCCTGTCGGGCTTCAGGAGTTTGAACAGAAGCTTCTATTTCAATACTACCTTAACGTAGAAGAAGAAGTCAGGAAATTTGACGACAGGATATTTTTGTTTATTGAACCAGGTGTAGATTGGACTCTTTCTGATCGTGGAGATAAGCCTAAATCAGCCCCTTCTCCTTTTAGTATAAAGCGCACATTCAATTTAGGATTCATCCGCAACACGATGGTAGAAGGAAAGGTACTTACCAAGAATATCAATACTTATCTACCAAAAGATTCAAGCTCGCTTGAGAGATTAAGGAATCGTGGTGTTTTGTCATTCCATTATTATGAACCGTTAGCCATCCTTGGCTCATTTGCAAAAATTCCTGATAACATGCTTAGATACAAGCAAGAGTGGCCTGACATCTTCGCCCAAATGGTCGAAGCCGCAACTGAGCGCGACCTTATTCCATTTATGACAGAATTTGGTGGATTTCAAGGAGCGGAGCAGATACGTGACTTCATCGACCTTCAATTTGTTCAAATAGAATCCAACCTTCTCAATACAACGTATTGGAATTATGATCTCTATAATACCGTGGAAGGAAAGGACAACTGGAACCTTGAGGATTACTCTTTGCTTGGCCCAAATAGAACTCCTCGTAACATAGACGTAATCGCGCGCCCATATCCTATGCGTAGCTCTGCAGAGCCTACATTGCTCTTTTTTGATAGTGAATCCAAATACGCAGCGATCATTCTAAATGGAGCAGTACTAGGAGGTCCTCCAACGGTAATTTATGTTCCATATCATTACCATTATTCGCCTGAATTTAGAGTATGGGCAACTAGTAAAGAAGTTGAATGGGATAAAGAGAACCAGCTTTTGTATTGGTATCCTGCAACAGATCAAGATGTAAATCAAATAATTATTGGTACAACACCAAATTTAGACACTAAATCATTACCCAAAAGAGTAAAAACGCTGTTGGATAAGACTGAATTAGTAAATACTTTCTCATAAAAGCAGGCAGGACATCGAAAGATTGAAGAGAGAAATATTTGACAACTATATGTGTACTAAGTAATTCTACTACAATTATAGTGTAACACGGGTGGATCTGCTATCTGTCCCTAAGTAGATATTTAGATGTATTATTCTCAAAGAAGGTTAGAGCCATTATTTGACCATTATGAATTTTTATAGCTGGAGCAGGAAAAGATCAGAACTTAATTTATATCTCCTCTCTGAATCGATGAAGCAAAGTATTTTTTGCAGTCAAAAAAAGAGTAATGGTGCTGTTTAGTGCTGAAAGAGCACTTATCCTAATTATTTACCAGTACCAAATTGAGTGCCAGTTATTTCCAGAAGTCTATTGCCTGATGTGAACGAAATACCTAGTACTCTGTCTGTATTCGTGCTTTGAATTTGTTTCCAGCTCAATCCGTGGCCATCCATTGT
>DATDLD010000161.1:0-20005 GCA_036519475.1 Candidatus Nitrosopolaris sp.
CCGAAAATTTTAATTATTGTATCGTGTCTGCTTCCTTACTTTCGCATAACTTAGTTTCTTGAAAGTTAATTTGTTCTTTATTGGATATGTTCTACCTTGCTGAGTCCATCCATACAAACTTAATAGCATCATTTAGTTTCGTTGCTTATGTTATTAAGTAGAATACACTGGCAGGATTGAGATTTACCTCATATTGCGTGTGTGGCGGTATTCCGCTCCACTTAAGAGAGAAGTCAAAATAAGAGAGATCTCCTCTTATGGAAGTGTCCTCACTTTACGAAAATATTCTAGAGATTGTGTGACTACTTCTTAACTGGTTTATTTTGTCCTTCTGCTCCGGGATCGCTAACTGTTAGACCTGGCGCTGGTCCTGTCTGATTGCTACTACCGGTCTTGTTACCAACTGGTTGAGAGACCTTATCTGACGAGAGTTTCTTACTAACAGCGGTATTGAGTCCAGTTACGATGACGGCAGCAACCACTGCAAATATTGTTTTTTAATTCATTACCGTGAGTATATACACGGTCGGAATTACGCATGTTATCCGACTGAAGTATACAGCCTTTCTTTAACGACTAATCCGACTACAAGGCAACGAAACCTGAAAGGCTAAATATATTTGATCAGTCGCCCGCAAGAGCGCTTGTTTTAATTTTGTTTTAATTTTCTTTTAATAGCTGTAAGGAAATACAAGCTTCTAATGAATAATGAAAAATAAGATTAAGACAGTGGTCATCTATGTCTAAGCAACAAAACAATGTTCTAATTTGTTGATAAATAAAAAGAAGGCTTCGTTGTGTATATATTGTATACGAAAGCGAACCTTTAAGATATTCTAGGATACAACCATAATCCAGGGATGAAAGAGGAATCAGTAACAATAACTGTAATAATGACGATACTGACAACCCTAAGTACCGCTATATTGTAAAGCACAGAATACTACAGGGGTTGCAGATGGTGTTTGGGTCTTCTTGCATTTGCGTCCTGGTGAACACGAACTTCGCTTCAAAGGAGTTAGTGTAGATTATACTCGTGCTCGTGCGACGAATTTTATTGCTGATGTAACTTTTCACCTGACAATAAGTCCTGATCGCCGATAACTATAAAGTGGATAAACTGAGTTTTGCAGGAAAGGGTAGCACTGCTAGCTATATGTATAATAGCCGAATATTGAAGATAAGTGTTTATGCGGATCTTCTATTCCTCTACGCTCTAACTTTGTATGTTACAAGTGGGTCAAAATCGCGCTTTCCGTTAACACGCCAAATTTAATCGTATATTCTCTACTTTGCTTTGGATGGGGAATCTTCAGCACCAACCGGCAGAATAAAACTCGTGAGAATCTCCAGTCCAAGTGCCGTATCATCACAATCACATATACGATTAGTAGAAAGGGATGCATTAAAAGGTCCAGTCTCTATCTAGTAAACCTTACCAATTGCCGCTACCGTCCTATCAATTCTGGCCAACAATGCATTAGCAAAAAGACAAAGAGCCAGTTTCCACGAAACTGTAGCTCAGTCTTGGATTAACCAAAATGCTAGATGTCAAGACCTACTCTCACAACTACAAGGACACGACAATGCTGCAACTGTCATAGGCAATCAACCATCATCATAAAGAAAGATGTGTGATATGACAGCGAAAGTAATGGTGGACTAGGTTTACTGACCCGATTCACCAACCCCTAACATCGTGTATTCCTAAGTATTCTAGGCTTTCAGAAATCCCAAATGGGTATCAATTTATATTTGCATTTCTATCTTTTTCTTAATTATTTCTATCATCTGACAAGGCCTTGACAAGACGTAGGGCAAAATCTAACTCTCTAACCTTTTCTCTATTTTTCTGCGCACCCTCTGACACAGCCAAAATCAGGTTTTGTAATATGACATTTGGCTCATACAAGTATGATACTAGCTCCTCATGTACAGGAAAGAGTGACGGTCGTCTTCCCTCTCCAGCCAACGGTGTGTATGTAAGAAACACAGATTTGGATAAATCCGGTTCTAAGGATATCTTTAAGACAGCATTATGGTCTATGTCACGACCTACTTCTACAGTTGTATCATACTTATCAAGAAGTGGCCACATAGCATCGAATAATGCTTGATACGCATTAACAACGGTCTCTGTAGTATCACCTTTCGGGTCATATGTTATAGACCTCAAAAGATGTTCAGTAATTGCTGAAATATTGATTGCAGCTGCTTTGGCTCTATCAATAATGCCTCTGTCAATGCCAAGCGTGAGCTTTTGCTTTTCAGTTTTATCCCTTGCTATTTTGGGCGTTTCCATACGTATACTATATACGTGTGGTATATATATACGTATAATATATACGGGGCGCTGCAATCCGCTGCTTTGTAGCGGATATTCTCATAGAGGAGTGTTATATAAGATACAATTGATATTAACTTCTTATTGCAAGACGGAGATCAAAACATTATGTGACAATCTTACTGGACAGAGCTACACAGTGTTGCACTTTGATCTTGTTCTTTTCTTTTTAAAGCTTATCTGTATAATGACAAATATGGTGATCGACAAACTGATCTGGACATGCGACAGATGTGGTCAGGGTTTCACTAGAAGACCTAGTGCTGACAGACACAACATTAATCTTCACTCTGGACATGCATTGGTGATCAGAACGTTTGAATATATAATTGGAAGGGTAAATGGTAGATTCCCTGAGCCAACTGATCCTTTGTCATTCAGACATAAAAGAACGTCAAAGATCCAGTTGAGTTACAGCGACGTAAATAGAACAGGACTTACGCCAGTTGTCTACCAAAATCAGAATACATTCCATTATAGTA
Organism: Candidatus Nitrosopolaris sp.; assembly: GCA_036519475.1. GTDB lineage: Archaea > Thermoproteota > Nitrososphaeria > Nitrososphaerales > Nitrososphaeraceae > DATDLD01. Next base: position 2,827 of record DATDLD010000161.1, read on the forward strand.
AGGTAGAATCAATAGCCAATAATGCAAATGTAACGCCATATAGATTGAACTCAATATCTCAGCCACAATACAAATTAGCGCAAAAGCAGTCTGATCCCTTTAGGGGCCCACAATCAACTTCGAAACTTGAAAAGCTTGCAGAGTTTGAGAGATTATCATATAAACACTATTCTCATCCAGATGCAGAAAGAGCAATAACAATGGTTCGTATTAAAGTGTTCAATCTAGGAGACGAAGGTTTTCTAGACGTAAATTTAGAGCATCTTCGGGAGATTGATAAAAACTCTCGTTTGCGTTAATCTCATTAGTCAGCAGGAGCTATACTGGAAATAAAAACGATTGGGATAAACGCCAAGTAGAAGTCAAAGTAGTAACCTCATTCTAAGATTTAGCGCGTCTTGACATGAACTGAGACTAATTGGTTTTAGGATTGCTTACCTAACGATGTTCATTTTCTCATTCATTGGGATTCGCTATAATCATCACTGAGCCTAGGGTAGTTGATGACGTTATCTTATTACATCCTCCTCCTGAAGAAAAAAGATTACTAAGGTTGACAAAGGTAATCCACATATTTATAGAAATATGCCTCAGCTATGTCTGATGCCTGTTACTACATCATTAGATAATACTACGATAGTTATGGCATATATCTATAATGCTTATCAGGAAGGGGGAGAATGGTCAGCCGCAGTTGCATACGAAGATACTGCAGATTGGGATAAACTTTTCTTTATAGCGATTCACGGCATAGCAATCATCATAAGAGAAGGAGAGCAAAATAAATTATTAGAGTGCATAAATTGTTACTCACAAAATATTGCCAATATAAGAAGATCGGGTTAGGGGGATTATGATTAAAATTTGATCTACAGAAAATTATATCTTGGAGGAATGGCTGATGTTGACCTCACGTCTGAAGAAAAGCCCAGGTTCAAGGTCTCCGTGTCTTAAACCTGACATCTTTTAGAATTCAATTATGAAATCTATTTCAACTGCACTGTCCAAGGGCAAACTATTAGTTCCGATCGCAATTCTAGTGTGCTTTCCTTTTTCACCAAAAAGATGAACGAGAAGATCAGATGCACCGTTTATCACTTTAGAATGCAAAACAAACGAAGAATCGCAGTTAACAAACCCTGACACTTTAACAAATTTTTTTATCTTTCTAAGATCGTGGAGTGAAGATTTTAATTGAGCTAGTGCATTTATGACACAAAGCCTAGCCGCCTCCTGACCTTCTTCTATAGATAGATCTCTGCCGACCTTTCCTTTAAATTTCGGAGTTAATGGCACTCTACCAGGTTCTACTGGAATCTGGCCTGAAACAAAGACAAGGTTGCCTGTTATAACAATAGGAAGATAAGAACCTCCTGGTGCTATATCCTCGGGTAACTTTATCCCAAGATATAGAAGTTTATCTTCTATTTTTGACTCGTCTTTCATATATCTACTTTATCGTATTCATCTCTTTAAATATCTCGGACGTTTGAAGGCACTTTAGATAAAAATTGGGGACCGGCAAATATCATACTAAAGCATTCTAATGACTCGACCAACCCTTAGGTTGCTGCCCTAATTGAACCTATATCAATCATTAAAGCAAATAATTCTAATAGTACTAAATCACTTTTAGTTTGTTATGTGCGCGCATCATGACGATGACGATAAGACTTCAGGTTACGGTAATCTCACAACTGTTGCATGGGCTTTACTTGTCATGGGCTTATCTCTCGCGGGAGTTATAGTTATATGGGTTTGGTTTGGGCATATAGGGCCATCTTATTCTGGAGACATTTTAGCGCATCAACAAAGGATGCTTAGAAATCAATTTCATCTTCCTCCTGCGCAAATAGTGGAAGATCCAAAGCTGCTCTTAACTCCGCCTTCCCTCAGAAAAATAAATCAGACTAACACTGGTGTCAATGCTACTTCAAATAGCAATACTAGTAGAACCTAATCTCCTGATTTTTCAGCATAGTGTCTCCAACATTGCAGATACACACGAAATATGTTTATCATGTTTTTTCCGAATTAAAATTCGTAGTGCAATGCCCCAAATCTTGTCTCGCGTTACGAGTTGCATCCAAATTACCGCTGGGATGTTCGTGCCATTAATTACGAAAAATGTGAACCGTAATCCGTATATCTCCCCTAGACAGGCTTTGATATGCGCGACGATCCGTCCATCGAAAGAAAGAAACAGCTTATCAATAGCGTAATTTGTGAGTTCCCCTTATGAAATCTGTCGGCAAGTGTTTAGATCGAATTGATGTTTTCATACCTTCAAAAATGAACAAGTTTTTACAAATCTCCTAGAACGAGGATACATAGTATAAATAGCTTTAAGATTAATTTTGGGTGTGCAAAAACGTGCTGCTGCTGACCATAAAGAGGATGAGGATGTGAATGAAGGTGCGGATAATAAGAGCAGTAGTAATAGTTCCGGTCACAGAGTTTCCAAAGCCAACAGGCTGATAAATGAAAGTAGCCCATATCTTTTGCAGCATGCCCACAATCCGGTTGACTGGTATTCATGGGGAGAAGAACCGCTTGCAAGAGCAAAAAGGGAGGATAAGCCGATCTTTCTGAGTATAGGCTATAGCGCATGCCACTGGTGTCATGTTATGGCGCATGAATCCTTCGAAGATGAGGAAATAGCCAAGATAATGAACGATAGTTATGTCAATATAAAAGTAGATAGAGAAGAGCGGCCAGACTTGGATGATATATACCAGCGTGTGTGTCAGCTTGCAAATGGAAATGGAGGATGGCCACTGTCTGTATTCTTGACTCCTGATAAGAGACCATTTTATGTAGGAACTTATTTTCCAAAATATAGCAAGTATGGGATGCCTGGGTTTGGTACTATTTTAAATCAGTTAGCTGAAGTTTACAAAACCAAGAAACAGGAAATCGACTCTGCTACTTCTGAATTTATGCAGGCTCTATCATCTACAGCGAAAGATGTTGGACATAATGCAGAAGATTCAAAGCTCGAGAGGTCACTGCTAGATGAGGCAGCAGTTAACCTACTTCAAATGAGTGATCCGATCTATGGAGGTTTCGGGCAGGCACCAAAATTTCCAAACCCTTCTAATCTGTTATTTATGCTACGATATTATGATATCTCAGGACTGAATCGATTCAAAGATTTTGTCATGTTTACTGCAGACAAAATGGCCAACGGCGGTATTCACGATCACCTTGGAGGAGGATTCGCAAGATATTCGACAGACCAGAAATGGCTAGTACCACACTTTGAGAAGATGCTTTATGATAATGCTCTATTAACGATTTTGTACACGGAGCTGTATCAGCTGAGTGGGAATGAAAGATACCTAAAGGTAGTAGAAAAAACACTTGATTATATCATGCGGGAGATGACTTCACCTGACGGCGGCTTCTACTCAGCGGTGGATGCTGATTCGGATGGTGAAGAAGGCAAATTCTACGTTTGGTCAAAACAAGAAATAATTAATTCCTTAGGAGATGCTACTGTCTCTGATATTTTTTGCGAATACTATGGCGTGACGCAAGGCGGCAATTTTGATGGAAAGAATATCCTTAATATCAGGACATCATTGAAAGATCTAGCACAGAAAAATAATAAAAGTCCTGAAGCGATAGAACGGATTCTTCAAGATGCTTCTTCAAAACTTTTTGAAATCCGAGGAAAACGAACCAGGCCGGGGAAAGATGATAAGGTCTTAACCTCTTGGAATGGATTAATGATTTCTGCTTTTGCAAAAGCATATCGCGTCACAGGAAAGAAAGACTATCTTATTGCCTCCCTGAATGCTATAAACTTCATAGAAAAAAATATCTCCAAGAGTGACGGGAGATTACTACGTACATTTAAGCAAGGGATCTCGAAACTAAATGCATATCTTGATGATTATACATTCTACGTAAATGCCTTGTTGGATGTCTTCGAGGTTGATTCGCGACCTACTTTCCTAGAAAAGGCAATTCTATATACCAATTTTATGCTGCAACACTTCTGGGACCATAAGGATAACAACCTCTTCTTTACCTCTGATGACCATGAAGATCTTATTGTAAGAACTAAGAGCCTATATGATCTAGCACTACCAAGCGGTAATTCGATTGCAGCAAATAACTTAATACGGTTGTATCATATTACGGGGAACAATGATTATCTGATCAAAGCAGAGCGTACCATGTTAGCTGCAGCCAAAAATGCAGCAGAAAATCCGTTTGGTTTTGGCCAATTACTTAGCGCAGTGTATCTCTATGTCAAAAACCCTGTAGAGGTCATGATTGTGGAAAAAGCAGAATATACACATGGTCATGAGCAGCAACATCATTATATGGTAAGTTGGTTAAACAGAAAATTTATCCCAAATGGAATTTTTGCAATAGTAAAAGCTAATAATTTATCCATAAAAGCACTGGAAAAATATCCCTTCTTCCGGGGTAGGAATTTAGATGGGGATTCTCACTCCGAATATGCTTTGGTGTGCAGAAACTTTTCATGTTCACTTCCGTTATATTCTGTACAGGAGTTGGAAAAGGAGCTCGGTAGCCTACTAACATGAGGCTTCAGAATATGAGGTAAATAAAAAAAATATATATAACATACCAGTTAACTGAATGTCAAAGTAGTTAATAAGATAATCTAAAAGAGAAAATAGAATTGAAGTTATCGGTTTTAGGTGCAGCAAAAGAGGTAGGACGCTCGGCATTTTTACTTAATTCTGATGATACTAGTATTTTGATGGATTACGGAGTGCTTTTGAAAAGAGAGCCGATCTTTCCTCTGCACGTGAAACCAAGAGATATTGATGCAGTAGTAATTACGCACGCCCATTTGGATCATTCAGGTTTTGTACCATCGTTATTTTTGTCTGACTCTGCAGAGGTACAGGCTATAGGTACTTCACCAACATTTGATCTATCACAACTTCTCTTAGAGGATATGATTAAAATATCAGGGTTTTATCTGCCATTTGAATATATAGATGTTCTTACAATGATGAGACACTCAAAGAGCTTACAATACAAGCAAGCCTATAGGATAAAGAATATGGATGTGACCCTACACGAATCTGGACATGTCTTGGGTGGAGCTACTGTTATCGTAGAAACAGAAGGAAAGAGAATTTTTTATACTGGAGACATCAATACGAGAGGGTCAAAGCTTTTGCGACCTGCAGACTTGGATTTTGGTGAAATTGATTTGATGATTACTGAAAGTACATATTCTCAGACTGAGCAGACTCCGAGGGAAGATTCTGAAAAACAACTTCTTGAGTTTGCTTATGAAGTAATCGACAGAGGTGGGACGTTATTTGTTCCAGCCTTTTCAGTAGAAAGAGCGCAGGAAATAGCGACTGTCTTCAAGACATATAATTTTAGGCACAAGGTAGTCATGGACGGGATGGCTCTGAAAGCTAATGAAATAATGTTGAGACATCCTACCTTCCTTAAAAATCCCGAAATATTCAAACAAGCAGTAGGAGAAGCTGAATGGATTAGCGGATGGAACAGGAGAAAGAAGGCCCTCAAAGAACCATGCGTCATAATCTCTCCTGCAGGAATGCTAGTCGGTGGTTCCGCGGTGTTTTATCTGCAAGAAATTTCCAAGAGTGACAAAAATGGAATCGCTCTGGTATCATACCAAGGAGAGGGGACACCAGGTCGTGCATTGCTTGAAAATAGAGTTACGATAGTTGATGGTAAGGCAAGAAAGTGTCTAGCCGACGTAAAACGTTTTGAGTTTTCAGGTCACAATAGCAGAAGTGAATTGTTTGAAATCCTCGACCGTGTTAAAGGTAACCCTAAGGTTCTGACTGTACACGGTGATGGACGCTCATGTACCAGATTTGCAGAGGAGATAAAGGAAAAGTATGGCTATGATGCGAGAGCTCCAGATACAGGCGATGTTATCACACTCTAAAGGTACCGTACAATGATTTCTGCTCTAGATTACTCTAGAGCCTAACTCTTATGCCATTTTTGTCTAGATATTTTTTTACTTTATTTACTGTAAACTTATCGTAATGAAAAATAGATGCGGCCAGAGCTGCATCGACATCAGTCTCTTCAAAAACCTGCAACATATGGTGAGCTTGGCCACAGCCGCCTGAGGCAATCACTGGAATACGTACCGCTTTACAAATCAATTCTGTCAATTCTATATCATATCCATTTTCAGTTCCATCTGAATCAATACTAGTTAAGAGGATCTCTCCCGCTCCTAGACGTTCAACTCTTTTTGCCCACTCTATTGCATCTATTCCTGTTCCTTCTTTACCTCCGTAGATTCTCACTTCAAACCAGTATTTTCTTCTATCGTTGTCCGATTGGGTCTTGCTATTGTGGTTGTAGTTGTTCTTGTTCTTGCTGCCGTCATACATATTTTTCTTCACGTTTTCAGCATAATTGATTCTTTTAGCATCTATTGCTACCACAACGCACTGCTTACCAAAAATTTCCATTAGTTGCGTAATTAAATCTGGGCTATTAACAGCTGAAGTATTAACAGAAACCTTATCTGCACCATTTAGTAGAATATTACGCGCGTCTTCCAATTTTTTGATTCCTCCACCTACTGTAAAGGGAATGTTAATAACACGTGCCACGTCTCTAACTACAGCCTTCATAGTATCTCTTCTTTCCTGAGAAGCTGTAATATCTAGAAAAACGAGTTCATCCGCACCTTGCTGCATATATTTTTCAGCGAGTTCTACAGGGTTGCCAGCATCTTTGACTTTCGCAAAATGGATACCCTTAACTACACGACCATTATCTACATCCAAACAAGGAATTATCCTTTTTGCTAATGGCATCTTTAAGCCAAGACCTTTACTTTTTCTATAGTAATTTTTCCGTCGTAAAGGGCTTTTCCTAGGATGACAGAAGAGCATCTTGCAACTCTTATTCTTACGATGTCCGAGAGGCTTGAAATACCTCCGCTAGCTATTATCCTTGCATCAGCTATGCCTGTGGCATATACTAGTGCAGTAAGATCTGGACCTTTCAAAGTTCCATCTCTGTCTACACTTGTAATCAAAAATTCGCTGATTCCCATAGGCCTAAATAATTTTATCGCCTCCTCAACTTTAATTCCAGCGGGCTCCCTCCAGCCGTCAATCATTACGATTCCATCTTTCTGATCAATTGAGATTACAATTCTGTCTTCATTCTTTTTCGCAAGCTGTTTTATCGTATTCGGTTCTTTGAAAGCCAAAGTGCCTAGGACAACCTTGGCCGCGTTTTTTCTCAAGGCGTCTTCTACGGCCTGGATAGATCTAATACCGCCTGCTATCTGCACAGGAAGACTCACGGCTTCAATTATCTTGTAAGCAATTTCAGAATTATTGTGACCTGTCCTCAACGTTGCATCAAGATCAACTACATGTAACATATCAGCGCCTTCTGTTTCCCATTTCTTTGCAATTTCAATAGGATCCTCACTGTAAACCACCTTGTTATTAGGATCACCTCTAAGGAGTCTAACAACTTGCCCTCCAAGGATATCGACAGCTGCGATAACTTTCATTTCTTGCTAGAACAAACCTTTATAAAATTTTTAATTATAATTCCACCTATTTCGCTAGATTTTTCGGGGTGAAATTGAGTGCCAAATAGGTTGTCTTTTTCTATCACCGCTGGTATCTTGATGCCATAATCTGAACTAGCAACTACTATGTTCTTGTCAGATGGTACTGTATGATATGAATGTACATAATATACCCACGAATGATCTTCTACGCCTCTTAACAGCTCACAGTCATTTTTTTCAATTATATCAAGATTATTCCAACCCATATGCGGAATTTTGACTGTTCGCCTTGAAAGCATTACTACTTTGCCCTCCAAGATCTTAAGGCCCTCTAGTCTTCCCTCCTCGCTTTTATCGAATAGCATTTCCATCCCTAAACAAATCCCAAGGATCGGCATGTGTTTTTCGATTGCTTCGAGAAAAAATTCCTTCGATGGCCGAATAGATCTTATCGCAGGATCAAAGTTACCCACTCCAGGCAAAACTAATCCGTTGAATTCTTTAAGTGCACTCATCTCACGGATGATTTTGACATCATCAGCACCATTTCTCTCCAAGGCGGCTTTCAAGCTGAATAGGTTTCCTGCTCCGTAATCATATACTGCCAGGTTAACCATCACATAACCCCTTTTGTACTTGGTTGCCCGTCCCTTTTTTCATCAATCTTGGCGGCCATTCTAAATGCTACGGCGAATGCTTTTACCGCTGACTCAATTTTGTGATGATCATTGTTTCCATACTGAACCACAAGATGGGTGCAAGCATTCAGATTTTGTGTAAGAGATCCTACAAAATGTTCGAGGTCTTGCTTCTCAATCCCCTCTATAGTATCCCTACTTAATTTTAATTGTATATTGCAGAATTGGCGTTTGACAAGATCGATTGCTACGTATGTCAGAGATTCATCCATAGGCACTATGGCATGTCCGAAGCGAGTAATTCTGTCCCTATTTGAAAGTGCCTTGTCTAGAGTTTGTGAGAGCGCAATGGAAACATCTTCTACTAGGTGGTGTACAATGCCGTCATTAGATCTTGCTTTTAAGATAATATCTATCATTCCATGCTTTCCTATTGCACTAAGAAGATGATCTATAAACGAATATCCGGTATCTATATCGGTTTTCCCCCCGCCGTCGATATTGACTTGTACAATAATGGAGGTTTCCTTCGTGTTTCTTTCATGTTTTGCAATTCTAATGGGATTCAAGGAGGAAGGCTTCACCAAATATAGTTAGATTCTTGCCTATACTTTATTTAATATCTTTGGTAGCTGATTCACAGTTTTGAGAACAGTGTCTACGTGCTTCTCTTCGAACATCTTTATTACTTCCATGGGCCTTCTACTGCATCCATAAATCCCGACAAAAGCGATCTTAAACCTTCCCTGCTCTTCTACCTTCTTTACCATCAATAAGTCTTCTACTGAATCTCCTGCATAAATCGCAGTTCTTGCATTCAGAATTTTCATTGCTTTATTTAATGCATATGGATTTGGTTTAGCGTATGTGCGCTTCTCATCTTCTAGAAACACGGAAGCTTTACTGCTAAAATTACTGAATATGGGTCCCAAAGAGTACCTAGCTGCCAACCTGCTTCTACCCGAGATCACCGCTAGCTTCCCATTATATCTATCGGATAGAAAATCGATTGTCCCTTGCGTAGCTACAACCCTCTCGTTATTAATTAATGGCCTTCCGACAAAATGTTTTGGCTTTAGTCGGTGTCTTTTCTTAAATAAGTTGGGACCATAAAATAATTCGTCAAAGACGGTGGCTAATATACTTTTTCCAACGGGAGCCGGGTAAGCCAGAAGTTGCTTAATTTTCTTGACTTCAGAATGTGATACGGATGACGATAAGAAACTTTCAACTGAAACAATACCTCCTTCGTCAGCATTTTTAGCAACGATTGAGAGGAATCGGCGTGACTCCTGAATGTCCATACCGCCCTTGGTCAATAACGCGAGGACTATTGCATAAGTGGCATCAACATCGTTGTTGAAACCCCCCGTTTGCCTCAATCGCAAAATTATTTCATCGGTTACTACTCCATTTAAATTGGCCTTGCCTGTAATATTTTTGAGAACAAAATTTACAGCCTTCTTAATAGCAAGGTTGTACGAGCTATTTATATTTACTAAAACCCCATCAATATCAAAAAGGATGCAATCTGCATTAAATGAATTAATAGGACTACCAAAATGAGCCGTTCTTGTCTTAAGCGTATTAAGAATTTTATTCTTAGTATTAGTAGAAAACATTCTCTATTGATTTGAGAAATTTCTTATTCATTTCATATGTGCCAATTGTAACTCTAATGCATCCTTTATATCCATCAATATTGCCTAACGCTCTGACACTTATGCGCTCCTTTTTCAGCTCTTTTAGAATTTTACGATAGTTATCATAGCATTCAATAAAAATGAAGTTCGCCTGAGATTTAAAAACTCTGATATCTTTTATTCTAACTAGACGGTCAATTATCCTGTTTCTTTCATATTTGATCAGTTGAACTGTTTCATTGACATAATCAAAATGAGATAGCATCAAACTTGCTATTTTTACTGACATGATGCTTAGTGGGTATGGCGATTGTATGGATGACCTGAATAAATCCGCAATTCTAGAGTTGGATATCAAATAACCTACTCTGGCTCCGGCTAATCCAAAGGCCTTTGAAAGTGTACGAAGCAAGATAACATTATCATAGTTTAAAACATCTGAAATTAAAGAATAATCTGCAAATTCAACGTACGCCTCATCAATTAATACGAGCTTATCTTGTAGAGTGTTTATCATTTCTAATAATAATTTTCTTTCAAACTGGCTTCCCATAGGATTATTTGGAGAGCAAATGTATACTAGACCAGACCTTCTAGCGCTTTTCAGAAACTCTTTATTGTAACGTACGTTATCGTATGTCTTTAAGGGAACTTCATCAACAAGCATACCGTGTAATTGGCAACGGTTGATGAAATATGAAAATGTGGGCGTAAATACAGTAGCACGTTGGTTCTTACCTATTATCGAAAGGATTAGCTCTATAATTTGATCCGAACCATTGCCGATGGCCAGGTATTTTTTGTCCATCTTCGTATACTTTGCAAGCTGCAAATATAGTTCCTCAAATTCCTTGATTGGATATTGTCTAAAATCGATATCTTTTAAAGCCTGAAGGGCTAAATGATAAATAAATTTCTTGTCGAGAACAAGATTTTCATTCGCATCCAATTTCAGACCATCGACAGCTTTTTCAGGTATCATATAGTTATCGAGTTTGGAAATTTCGGTTAATTTCTTTGCGAACCACTTAGTCATACTTTCATTCGTTCCTTCACAGCTTGATAATGGTTCAAAAGACCTTCTGCTAGCGCAATTTCCTTAATGACTCCTTCAGCGTCAGCTAACCCGGATTTTGAAGCCTCCACTGTGTTGACAATTTTTATAAAATCAAGTACTGAAAGGGATGCTCTGGATTTGGCAAATCCTAGTGTAGGTAGAACATGATTGGATCCAAAAGAATAGTCGCTAGCCGAGGAAGGCGCATATTTACCGATCAATACCAAGCCGGCAGATGTGATTTTCTTTGCGGCGGTTCTTGCGTCCCTAGTCATTATTTGTAAATGTTCTGGAGCTACTTCATTAACGAATTCTATAGCAGTGGACTCAGTATTACATACAGCAGAAAATCCGTTGCTCTCTAGGCTCCTCTTAACTATGTCACGCCGACTGATATTATCATTCTCGATAATAGATCGTATCTGCGTTGAGACTTCATTTGCAAGTTTGCTAGAGATTGTTACCAAACCGCATAACGTGTCAAAACTATGTTCTGCCTGAGAAATTAAGTCTCGAGCAATTAATACCGGGTTAGCTGAGGAGTCAGCGTAAATTATTAATTCGGTTGGACCAGCAACCATATCTATCGAAACTCTACTAGAGGCGAGTATTTTTGCTATAGTTACGAATATTCCGCCTGGCCCGATGATCTTACTGACTTTGGGAATACTTTGCGTCCCATTGGTCAAAGCCGCAATTCCTTGAGCACCACCGACTTTGTAAAATTCATCAATCCCACAAATGTCAGCAGCAACAAGAGTAAGGGGATCTATGTTTCCATTTTTCATTGGAGGGGATATTGCCACTATTCTTTTTACGCCGGCGATCTTTGCTGGGACTGCGCACATTACTACAGTACTAGGATAGTGTGCTTTTCCACCTGGGATATAACAGCCGACGCTGGGAATTGGAAGAACTGAACGCCTTAATTTTATTCCATTCGACGAAACGACCATCCCGTTCAATCTGCTTAAAAGTACCCTTTCACTTTTTGCTAAATCTTTTTTCATAATAGCAATAGATCGGATCTGTCCCTTAGAGACTCGAGTATAGGCTTGCTTGATCTCTTCAGTTGTAACTTTTAAGGTCTTTAGCTGAACTCCATCTAACTTTTTGGTGTATTTTAGAATTGCAGAATCGCCGTATCTCTTAACCTCATCCATAATCGATTTTATATTTTGAATTGAAGAATCTGAGATAGCACCGGTGGAATTTCGCAGTTTGGCAGCTTCGGTTTTCCCATCAGTAATAAAGATTGATCTTATGAATTCCACTCACCCAAGTTTATCTCTTCGAGAGGAAGAATCTGCCTAGGTTCCATCACAACTAGACCCTGTGCCATTTTCCTTAATATCGGGACGACTCTTATGAATTCATTCTTATCTATGATAGTATTTACGCCATACCAGCCTTCCTCACTTAAGTGGCTTATTGTAGGTTTTTTCAATGCAGGCAGATTCTTAAGCAATTTTTGAAGATTTTCCTCCCTGACATTTACAAATATATGAAGTTTTTTACGGGCTTCTACTACACCTTTTAATAATGCAACCATGTCTGCTATTTTCTCTCTCTTCTTTGAATCTTTCAGGGAATTTTTATTAGCAACAAGCACAGCAGTGGACTCCATTATAAAGTCGATTATTTTTAGATTATTTTGTGCCAAGGTTGTGCCGGTTTCGGTGATATCGAAAATTGCGTCGACGTCCTCTGGAGGCTTTGCCTCAGTAGCTCCAAATGAAAGAAATATTTCCACATTTTTATTCTGACCAGTCCTCAACCATGGAGTAATTATCATCGGATCTACCAGTCCAAAATACCTCTGATATGCTGGGTTTGACTTTATGTGAGCTGCAGTAGAAGTTAAATATTCTGAGGATATTCTTAATGGTTTGTTTTTCTTGGCAAATTCAGTAATCAAACCTGTCAGGTCATGTACATCAAAATTCTCCGGTACTGCTATCACCTGTTTTACACGTCCATATTCTAAATCTAGCAAAGTTTTGATGTCTGCATTTGCCTCTTTTATCCAATCCTTCCCTGTAATTCCTACGTCATAAAACCCCTCTTGCACATACGTTGGGATTTCTTGTGGCCTTAATATTTTGACCTCAATTTCTGGATCGCTTAGTCGTACCCTGTAAGTTCGTCCTCGACCACTTATACTATGCCAGGCTTGCTCAAGGATTTCAAAGGTGGCTTCTTCGATACTCCCTTTTGGAACCGCAAATTTTACTATATGCATAATAGACAATTGAGCAAAATCTAGAAGCCAGTGTATATATTATTATTATCGTTATTTGTCGTTATAGGAGAATTTTTCTTGTTCAAGGAGTCGACAACTGCTTTTGCTCTATTTACATTTACATTCCGTTCATCTGAGATTGTTTTGGCAACCAGATCAATCTGATCCTCCTTTGCTCCAGCTACAACAGCCACATTTCGTGCGTGCAATCTCATATGACCTTTTTGAATTCCCTCAGAAGCCAAAGCCAGGAGTGCAGCCAAATTCTGAGCAAGACCTGTTGCAGCCAATACAATTGCAAGCTCCTTTGAAGATTGGACTCTTAAAATTTTTAGTCCCGTCTTAGCTATTGGATTTACGGATGTTACTCCTCCCACAATACCAACAGCCATAGGTATTTCCAATTCGCCTTCTAGATCTCCCTCTTTTGTTTTATGCCATCTTGTCATCGATCGATATGTTCCATCTCTTGCTGCATATGCATGGGCCCCGGCTTCAATAGCGCGAAAGTCTTGCCCGGTAGCTATGGCCACTGCGTCAATTCCATTCATTATGCCCTTGTTATGAGTTACAGCCCGATATACGTCAGAATATGCAAAAGCGTATGCACACATGATCCGATCCACAATATCTTTATTGCCTAACAAATGCTTAGCAAAGACTGCTCTGCATTTTACAAGACGTTTCGTGGCATAATTCGAAACTATTTTTATAATCACTTGGCCTGATGTAATCTTCTCTACTTCAGGAGCTATAGATTCGCACATGGTATTAACTATATTTGCTCCCATGGCGTCTTTCGTGTCAACAATCAGTTCCAGGATTAGCATCGTTCCCATGTTGCATTGGCTTTTGTCATCCAATTCCCTGACTTGTAAATCGATAGCATTTACTGATCTGCTTTTCGAATTGGCAATTTGCAACAGTTTTTTTTTATTAAGAAAAATTTTTTTCTTTGCCTCGCTGCTACGATCACCTACTGAAGTTATTTGTAATTGACCTAACATGAGTGGTTCCCCAGCTTCGGCTACGAAACCCCCAACACGTCCTGCAATTTTTGCCGCTTTACTTGCAGCAGCTATTACCGATGGTTCTTCTGTGGCCATTGGTACAAAGTATTTTTTCCCATTGATTACAAAATTGACTGCAACGCCAAGAGGAATTGCTAACACGCTTATTACATTTTCTGCCATTCTATTGGCCTTGCTAAACGAGAATTCAGCTAACGGCTCTCTTAAAATATCCAAATCTTGCTCAGATAAACCTACTTCGCTCCTTAAATATTGTAGACGTTCATTCTGAGTCATTGTGTAAAACTTTTTTTTTGACGTCAAAATATATCTCTCTTTTTGATCTCTGCAAAGTGGGGATTAATATCGATTTACTCAACAGCAGGACGTACAGGGTTTTCACCAGAAAATACTCAATTCGAATAATAGTGATCTCTTTCTTTAGATCATACTTGACAACCGCTTTTTTTATTATTCTTGCATAGCGCGATGAAATGAAAGCACGGCAAGACATATCTAATAGTACAAACTTTGTGATCTATCTGTCACCCATCGTATTTGGAGTCAACTATTCCTACAAAAATCGGTCGCTAACTAAGCTTTCATGATTCTGAGAATCCGGTCGTCATTTCTCTTAACTACTGCAGATCCTTCTTCGTTATTACTAGTCACGACATACAAAGAACCGTCCTGTGCGTAATTAACATCTCTGAGGCTACCATATCCTACTAATATATTATTCTGAATTTTAGATTCTAAATGAATTACTCGCAAGTATCCCTTTAAAGTTCCAATTATCAAATCGCCTTTATCTGCGTTAGTGATATTGAATGTAGCTCCTGTTGCTCCGATTGATGGATTAAAACAAAACAAAGGGCTTTCAAACTTTCTGTCATTGGCATTACATTCTTGACTAGGCCATCCATAGTTCCTACCTGATCGTATCAGGTTAATCTCATCGGTGCCAAATCCAGATTCTTCAGTTGCATAGAGTTGCTTAGTTGTAGGTTGCCATGCAAGGCCCTGAACGTTGCGATGACCAAATGAATAAACGGCTGAATCTGAAAATGGATTATCAGTTGGGATACTTCCATCGCTATTAACACGCAAAATTTTTCCTGCCAGAGATTTGATGTCTTGGGAAAGATTAGGAGTTGCTGCATCGCCAGTAGAAATGTATAGTTTGCCATCAGGTCCAAACTTCAACCTTCCTCCATTATTAAATAAAGCG
This sequence comes from Candidatus Nitrosopolaris sp., assembly GCA_036519475.1. GTDB lineage: Archaea > Thermoproteota > Nitrososphaeria > Nitrososphaerales > Nitrososphaeraceae > DATDLD01. Next base: position 18,179 of record DATDLD010000161.1, read on the forward strand.
CCTGGTATATTCTCTATTATCACTTTCTCAGAAATAATTTTGTTTCTTTTTTCAGTAATTGCTAAAACTTTGTTATATAATTTCCCCGAAGACTCGTAAGTATAGAATAAATAAATTAGGTGATTTTCATCAAATCTAGGATGTAAAGCTAACCCCAGTAATCCATTGTCTTGCGAATGTGCTACTGGAATCGTGATCACCGGTTCATGAACGAATGTACCATTAGGCAGAATTACCCTTAAGCGGCCAATTTTTTCGATGAAAAATATTCTACCATCATGGGCTATGTCAACTGCTCTAGGAGCCTCAAGATTTTGTGCGATTGTACTCACAGCCCTCCTGGGATTATTATCAACACTATGGATGCTGCTTTTTGGTTCAGGAATAGGAATAGTGGTACTAGACGGCGTCATGATTATGCTGACGGCGCCAGCAGCAATGACCCCAGCAGCAACTATTACAAGCATAGTATTATTCATTATTCTTTACAATTCCAATATTGGGAAGGTTTTTTAATGTACCACAGAGCATGTTTTTATAGATTTACAATGCTCGCAATGAAAGTTTCCGAAGTTATGGTAAAAGAAGTTATTAGCCTCACTCCAGACGATACGGTTGGAAAGGCATTAAGCTCAATGTATGAGAACGATGTTCACCAAATTCCAGTAATCTCTGATGAAAACGTCAGGGAGTACAAAGGCATGGTATTTGTCAAGCAATTTCTTAGTGACCCTTCGCCTATGTCTAAGTTGAAAAACTTCATTACTAGTACTCCAGTCTTGGCTTCCGACGATACAGTTGTAAGATGTACACAATTAATCGTAACAACTGGAAATCGTGCACTACCAGTTACTGAAAACAGTAAGTTGGCAGGAGTTATTAGTGAGACAGATCTGGTGCTCACGTCAGATTTCGGCCGCGCTATAGTAGATGAAGTAATGTCGGGTGCCATTGTAATAGAGGAGGATACAACGCTAAGCAACGCCTTGTCAAAGATGCGAAGATATAATATTTCTCGTCTCCCAATAATTAATTCAAAAGGTATTCTTACTGGTATTATTAACGTCCTGGACTTCGCCAAAATCATGGCTAAACCTAGAGTAAGGGCGGGAAAAGCCCCAGGGATAGGTACAGTCGCGGCAAGCAGGCATGTCAAAGTCAAAGATGTTATGAGAAAACCAACATCGGTTGAGAGAGGAACCAAGTTGAACAGCATACTTGAGAAATTTAAGGAGCAGGATGAAATTATAGTTGTTGGATCGAAAATACCAATTGGGATAGTTACGCCGAAAGATGCACTAGAGTTAACCCTTCCAAAGCTAGCTAAGCCCTCTGTTCATATTGCTCACCTAGATGATCCTGATGCACGAAAAGAGATAGAACAACAGATGAACAACTTCTTGAAAAAGATTCAAGGCAAATTAAAGGAAATTCAGTATGTTATTCTATATATTGACAAACATAAAACTCATAAGTATTCTTTTAGAGCCAGAATTGTTTCTAGCAAAGGGATAATCAATGCAAAGGCTGTCGGTTACGATCCCCTCAGCGCCTGCAAAGAATTGATATCTAAATTTGACAGGATGATAAAATCTGAACACAGCCAAAAAATAGAGGATAGAAAGCATCGAGCGCCAACTAGAAATATAGTTATGAAAGACGCTATGATACCTGGCGCAGATGAGGAGATTTGAACTCCTGATCGCCATACGGCGAATCGGCTTGCTTTCAGCCACTTGACTCAAGGCCGACGCATTATTGTGTCCCCTAGTGTTCTACACCTGGGATGACCACTCTGCCACATCTGCTAGATTCAATACGCCCATG
>DATDLD010000162.1:0-3590 GCA_036519475.1 Candidatus Nitrosopolaris sp.
CTTGTCCGCAAATAGATATTATTTGACTATCTAAAAGAAGAATGTAGCCATTCCTTTGCTTTCTTAACCTCCTCTATTCTTAATTCATGGCCACTGTTTTGCCAATATAATGATACTTCGGCACCCACTTTTTTAAATAAACTGGAAAGACTCTCTACCTCTCGCTTTGGAACGATTGGATCATGTAGTCCAGAGGACATGAAAATACGTTTGTATGTAAGATTTGGCAATACCTCCGGAACAAGTGGAACCATTGCACGAAAAAGGATAGCAGCAGAAAGTATCTCTGAACGAAGTAACAGCATACTGGATGCTATGTTTGCACCGTTAGAATAGCCTACAGCTATTATATGTTGCATATCAAAACCATAAGCCGTTGAAGCAGCTTTCACAAAATCTGCCAATTCATTTGTACGAAATTTTAGATCTTCTATATCGAAAACACCTTCAGCTAGCCGTCGAAAAAATCTAGGCATTCCGTCCTCCAAGACCTTACCGCGAGGACTAAGTATAGCAGCTTCTGAAGCTATCTCATGCCCAATTAGAATTAGATCTTCCTCATTTCCTCCAGTGCCATGAAGCAAAAGAAAAGTTGGTACCTTTACTCTGCCTTCTAGTCTTTCTTTTTTATTCGAAGGGATAAACTTGTGTATAAATCCAAGTTGGTTATTCTCGCTCAATTCTCTTTCTTTTAATTCTCCTGTCCCTTAAGAAAGTCATGACCCCTTAGTAGTATTTTGTATTTCATTCTTCTTAGGAATTCGTACAGAGGGCAGAATTTTTAACAGGTCTTTGCGCATAGGTTCAAGCCAAGGAGGAAGCACAAGATGCGTCCCTAGTTCGTCGGCTTTTTCATCTACCATAAACCCCGGTGGATTTGTAGCAATTTCAAAAAGGATACCGCCTGGTTCACGAAAATATACAGAATGAAAGTAAAATCGATCTATTACAGGAGTTGCATTTAATCCAGCTCTGATTATATTACGGCGCAGGACCCTTTGTTGTTCATCAGTAGGCGTGCGCCATGCCACATGATGGACTGATCCGATCCCTATAACTGCCTGTTGTGTATAAGGCAGACAAAGAACATCAACAATCTTAGCCCCTCCTCCTTCTTGGTTAATAGTAGATGATAATGCGCTAGTAGGAATTTCATAACGGAATCGACTTCCCTCATGTCGTGTGGGAATGAAGCCTAACTCATCAGTTAAAACAGAACTAGTACGTTCGTATCCTTCCTCTGATAGAGTTACAGAATAAAAACCTCTTATGGCGTATTCAATAGGGATAGGGCCTTCTTTCCATACATTAACTGTCCTATCTATTGCTGATTCATGAGCTACAAGTTCCAATCCAAGTCCGTCTGGATCATGTAGAGTTATTACTTCTTCACTATCACCAAAGCGTTTTGTTGGCCCCTCATAGTCTACTTTTTGATTTTTAAACCGGTCTAACCAATAATCTATTGAATTCTTAGGAATCAGAAAAGATATCGCAGCAACCTCGCTGGTTCCTCGGTGCCCTCTTGGTATATTAGGCCAATGGAAGAAAGTGAGAATCGTTCCTGGACGTCCTGACTCATCACCATAATAAAGGTGGTATGAAGTTGGGTCATCTTGATTCACTGTTAGTTTTACAAAATGAAGTCCCAAATTATTTGTATAAAAATCGATGTTTCTCTGTGGATCGCTAGTTATCGCTGTAACATGATGTATTCCAAAGACGCCTTTATTAACAACCTTCTCCTCGGTCATCTTTCTTCTTTGCTCTTACAATTTTCTGCGCTCATCTTCTCTGAATAGATTCTAATCGTTTTTCCTATATATCGATATCTGCCTTGGCCATGTAAGTAAGGGATAGCTTACCCTCTTCTCAGTGACAACCTTCAAAACTTCACAGTAGAATCATTTTCGAGTAAACTTGCAGTGACATTTTGTAATTGTGGCGCGTCGAGCTAGCTTGGCGAAATCCTTTAATCTCTTGCTCCAGTTTTAATACTGATTAATCAGTACACAGTAAAACAATGAAAAGAGGATAACCAAATATGAACATGCAAAAAGAAGAGAGGCACATCACTTCTCCGTGGATAACACTTGCAATCCTAAGCAGCTTGGGTATCATCGCTATGTCTGCTGAGACTATGGTATTGCCAGCTATTCCAGACTTTATTGAAGATCTTGATATCTCTTATGAAGATTCATCATGGATACTGGCTGCGCTACTGGTTATGGGAGCTGTTATGACTCCAATTGCAGGCAAGCTATCCGATATATATGGTAAAAAGAAGGTGCTACTGATAATTTTAGGGGTTTATATATTAGGTCTTTTACTAGCAGCAACGGCAATTAACTTTCTTTCTCTTGTTACTGCTAGAGCAATACAAGGTATTGGCATCTCGATGTTTCCTATAGCTTTTAGCATTCTTAGAGACAAATTCCCACCGAAAAAGCTTGCAATAGCTCAGGGCATATTTAGTTCTACACTATCTGGTGGTGCGGTAATAGGTTTGATAATAGGCGGAAGCATAATTCAAAATTTTGGATGGCGGGCCACATTTTTATTTATAATACCTATTGCAATAATACTCTTTGCGATAATCACCAAATTTGTTCACGTTAAGGAGCAAGAACAACAACAGTTGGTTTCAAATAAAGCTTCTGAATTTTGTTGTAGATTTACCCATGTGAGACAAGATATACTATTAACAGAAAATACGAACCCATACACCAGCAGTGTTACTAACGATAGCCTCGATAGCAAACAGAGATTAAGCAAGAGCATAGACGTAAAAGGTGCCATAACCCTGTCGATTGCAATAATTTCATTTCTTATTACACTTCAACTTTTGCAGAAGGCAGGTTTGAATAATTTGATACAAATTGTCATTTTTTCAGTCGCAGCACTTGTCTCAATATTTCTATTCATAGTAGTAGAGAAGAAGGCACCATTTCCACTGATTGACTTTAAGTTGCTGGCAAATAAGGTCTTACTTCCTGCAAATATAATTAACATGACTGTAGGCCTCACTGCTCTAATGGTTGTTTACCAGAGTCTTCCTATTTTGATTCGAAGCCCGCCGCCTGTAGGATTTGGTGGCGACGCATCGAGTATAGCAAATGTTCAACTTCCCTATATGGCAATATCTTTGATATTCTCTGTTGCTTCCGGTTTTGTAGTTTCCAAATTTGGAAATCTAAGACCAACAACAATAGGAACCATCATTACTACAGTAGGCTTTTTTATTCTTTTCTTGTTTCATTCAACACAAGCCTCAATAGCTGCAGTTCTTATCTTGATAGCCGTTGGATTAGAATTAATGCAGATTGGATCAGTGAATATCGTGCTGACTTCAACTCCAAGACAATTCAGCGGAATATCGTTGGGAATGAATCTTCTAATATACCTTATAGGATCCTCGGTGGGACCTGTGATTGCAGGAATATATATGCAAGCAAAGCAGGTATTTGTAAAATCAGGTGGTATGTCGGCCTCATTCCCATCCCCAGAATCATTTAATCTAATTTTTCTTACTGCTGCCTTAATTTCAGTGTCATCTATTGTATTTGCAATTCTTCTAAATAGAAATATGT
>DATDLD010000163.1:0-3671 GCA_036519475.1 Candidatus Nitrosopolaris sp.
AATAATTAGCAATTCAGCTAGCAGAATAGCAACAGCTGCACGACAATCCAACCAGACGGCAAAATCAATAAAGAGCCTTATTAGAATTCTTGGCTCCATAATTGTTGTTGCTATTATAATATCTTTCCTCAGTCAAAATCCAGCTTTAGCGGCAATAATTGGTACCATGTCTGGGATGGTGATTGGTTTTGCTGCCCAAAATGTGATCGGAAATATGATTGCAGGAATGTACTTCACAATAACTAGACCATTCAAAATTGAAGATAGAATTACAATCCTAGGAAATACTGGTAAAGTCACTGATATAAGCTTGTTATACTGCAAACTCCTACTGGATACCGGAGACACTGTCCTTGCTCCAAATACAATATTAATGACAACGTCGATAATATTGCGAGAAGGAAAAAAATCTAATGTACCTGCTTCTTTGTATATTCATTAAGAAATGAGTTTTAAATGATCTTGTTGTTTATGCAAAGTGGAAGAATTTTCAGCACTAACAGCATTGTAGATGTCGGGACAAGGATAGAACGAACCCTGTTTACTATGAGAAGATTGTGAAAAGTTCATTGACTTCTTATGAACGTAGTTCGTTAGATCCTAAACGTGTTTTTAGAGTTGGTGTGGAGCAATGAAACAACCATCATCTTTTCTGAGATCGAATGCTATTCTATTTAGAATAAATAATTAATACAATTCTGTCGAGTTATATGAATAATCACAATGATGAATATTCTAATTGAATTTTTGCACCTGCTTATATCGATATACTAAAAAATATAATCTAAAAATCAAAAGTATAACATATCAAATCAGATATATTGCTTTATATTAAATAATAGTAAAGTGAACACTAGGAACAGAAGGAAAAATGGCCAGTAGTACGAATTATTACTATTATGCTGCAGCCGCTGCTACTGCAATAGCTGGGATATTGCATCTTGTATTAGCTGCTAATTTGATTGTTAGAGGTCCGCTTTTCGGTATATTTTTTTTGATAGCAGGTATAGCACAGTTATTCTGGGCATTACCTATAGCTAAGAGATGGGGAAAGATGTGGTATTATGTAGGAATTGCTGGCACAATAGTATTGATAATAATATTCTTTGTTACAAGGGTTCCAAATCCAATTACAGGAGGAAGAGCATTACCAACTAATAGTATGGGAGTAGTAATAGAAGTATTTCAGTTCATATTCATAGGATTAACTGTGTTTATATTGACAAGGCAGCGAAGAATGACTGATAATCAAAAAGAGCAACTAAAATAATTGACTCACACCTCTGCCTACTGACTCGGAAATGTATAAAGCTGAGTTTTGCTGTATAATAAATTTGAAAAATAGGAAGTAGCAGGATTTCGAACAGCAATGTTACAATGGAGAATGAAGTTCGAGCACTAGAGTTTACTAATTCATCAAAAAATTACTAAATACATGATGGCTTTCTGCTATCTCTAGAATATATAGCCTGGGTAATTGATCACTTTTCCTCTATTAGAGAAACATGAGCCATGACATGTACAATCAGATGATTTTTCTAAATTATTCCATGTCACAGTGCAACCAAGATGAGTACATACGACAGAAAAAGTGTGTTTCTCCATTTCTAGCTTTGTAGACGGCTAGTGGGCTATCCTTTTTCTCTTCTGCTTCATGTTCTCCACCTTCAAATATCGTACCTTGATCTGTGCCAAGAGATTCTATGAGAACGATGTTTCTTCTTATACCTCTCTCTTATTACTATTTTTATTTGAGACTTTTGAATTCTTATTTATTGAATTGTATTTGTTCCCTTTTGTATCAGAACCTTACAATAAGAAAGTTAAATTGGTAATGATGTACATAATACATTATTAGTAGAAGGTAAAAATATACAACATACCTTACAAGTTCTTGGAGCACAATGGATACTATATTTCTTGCTGGAACTGCTGGCTCAGGAAAATCTCTTCTTACATCCAGATTACTTCAATGGTATAAGGACAATAAATCATTCCCAATAAGCCTAAATCTAGATCCTGGGGCTTTAAATCTACCCTACAAGCCAGACGTAGATGTCAGAAATTACATCGACCTAGATACATTGATGGAAAGATATGAACTTGGACCTAATGGCTCTCTGATTATGGCAAGCGATATGATAGCAACTAGACTAGACGAGATTCAAAACGAAGTAGATAGCCTCAATCCGGATTATGTTATAGTAGACACTCCTGGACAGATCGAATTATTTGCCTTTCGAGCTAGTGGTCCATATTTTGTGTCAAATTTCCAATCGGACAACAAGGTAACATTGTTTATGTTTGATGGCATGCTGGTATCTTCTCCTATCAACTATGTTTCTATTGCATTACTTGCGTCTTCAGTAAGGTTAAGGTTAAAGATTGGACAAATTAACGTCCTAACAAAACGAGATTTAATTATTGAGAAATTAAAAGATATTTTGAAATGGTCCGCCTCTCATTTTGCTCTAGAGTATAGTCTAAATAATGAAAAAGATACAGAATATTCTCTTTTGAGTAAAGATTTGGTTAGAAGCATGAGCAAGGGAGAATTTATGCCGGGGCTGATTGCAGTTTCTAGTGTGACTATGACTGGGATGACCAATTTATCTGCAGCTTTGGCCAGAATCCTTAATCAGGGAGAAGAAGTCAGAGATTGATTTCTAAGACCTATTCATCCTGTATTGCCGTTGCAAGCGCGTCTACTGCTAATCTAGGCCCTGGGTATGATGTATTTGGACTCGGACTTGATGCATGCAAAGATCGAGTTGAAATTAGTAAGGTTCAGAACAAGGCTAAGAGAATAACTATTAGAATGTCAGGGGAACACGGAGAAAAAATTCCTTCTAGAACAGAGGCCAATTCTGCAGGAATAGTAATAAAAAAAATGTCAGAGGATTTTGGTCAGGACTATAGCTTAAATGTTGACATTTTAAAAGGGGTGCCAACAGGATATGGAATGGGCAGTAGCGCAGCATCAGCTGCAGCAGCCGCCATGGCATTTGATGGATTATTCGATCTGAAAATTAAGAAGACAAAATTAGTTGAATATGCCGCAGAAGGTGAAATCGCTAGCGCAGGAACACGTCATTATGATAATGTTTCCGGATCAGTTCTTGGTGGGTTTATAATCGTGAGAACTACTCCGGAACTTGAATTTATTAAGATAGAACCGCCTAAGAATCTAGTTTTAGTGATCGCAGTTCCAATGATAAAAGTTCCTAGGAAAAAGACAGCAGTAGCAAGGAGTCTTTTGCCTGACGCAATTCCTCTGAAAAGTGTTATCCATAATGTTGCTAACGCTAGTACAGTTGTTGCTGGATTTATTCTGAAAGATATAGAAATGATAGCAAAAGGTATAGATGACATCATAGTTGAACCTGCGAGAAGTCATTTGACACCTAACTATGAGGCTGTTAAAAGAAATGCTCTAAAAGCTGGTGCTCTCGCGATAACGATCAGTGGTGCAGGGCCCTCTATGATCTCAATTACGGATAACTATGAACAAGGAAAGAAAGTTGCAGATGCTATGGCTACAGGATTCAAAGTAGCAAAAATAGCAAGTAGGACATTTGTGTGTCATTCTAGTAAAGGGGCTAAAATAGTAGATAGGAAATGATACCATTTTGCAAAAAATAGGATCCTATAGAAACGTTAAGAAATGGGAA
>DATDLD010000164.1:0-8324 GCA_036519475.1 Candidatus Nitrosopolaris sp.
CTTGTTACACTAGTACCAGTAGCACATGAAGCGTTATTACAACTAAAGAAACCAACGGCATTTTATTTTGCATCTATTATTTTTATTACTCCTGGCATATTGTTAATTGCTTTGTCATTATATGCAGGATACAAAGGAGAACTGCGTAATGTAAATCTGTACAGCTTGGTAGCAAATTCATGTGTCATTCCAGGAGTTTATGGTGTTCATTTTATTTTGGTCCTTTATATTCCAATTCTTTCTAATTTCATTCCATTTTCCATTTTTCCAATCCTGTATATTTTAGATAAAATATTGCGAGATCGTGGCACTACACTTTCATGATTTGTTTGATTCCATAGATGAAATGCTGAGGATAGAGATCTAGAAAACCAGTTAGCGTGAATTCTGTAGTCTCTACCAGCTACATTTGCTAGAAACTCGGCAGATGGTAACAATATAATAACGGATAGTAAGATAATAATAAAAATATAGGTATACCCAATTCGTATTCATAAGTTCGTTAACGAAAGTGTAAAGTAAGTTCACTCTCATTCTCGATAATCAGAATCAAAAAAGATAGTTATGGGATTAGCCTCGGTCATTACTCTGGTCCTTTACGATTTTCAATAACTGATGAATATAAAAGAGATGCTCTAAAATTGATGGATACTTTAAGGAAGCAAGCTCCATCAAATGACACATCCTCTGAATGAATTGACCAATTAATGAACGAGCTTGCATAAGCGATAGAAAACCGACTGAAAGGACTCAAAGAGAACAATAAATTTAGGGTTTTCTTACCTAGATAGAAGGGGGATTGTAATGTCCATCACTACGAACATGAATCAGCAACAGAGACTAGATTATATTTTTAACGACATGGATGGGAGAACGGGAAAGCGTTTTGATTGGATTTATGTTCTCTTAGATGACGTTCAGACTTTGATATATGGTTTTGTAGGCTATCAAAATGGTAAGTTAACGACTTTTAGCCGTCGAGGTCTAGGAGGAGGGAATGTGTCCATACCTATACTTGTATGCACGGGACTCGAACTAGTATCAGTACTTCATGCGGGAACGACGGCTTCTCCCCTATTTACTGGCTACAATGCAATAGACAACATAGAACGCTTCGTTGATAATTTTTTTTTTTGCAATCCATGCACGAAAGATTATTAGATTATTGTGGGAGGGTGTAAAGAATGGGCTGGACCATTTGTTCATCCCTAATGCAATGACGCATGGTCAGGTTTGCATTGATTTCAGTTTTGTCCTAACTAGTCCTAGCCGAGTGACAAAGGAAATAGTAACAGAATTACAATAACTATTAATAGTATTGAATTCTGCCTCACGCTTAGAAATGCAATAGATGTTTATAGAAACAGGTCGCAAACCGATCGGTATCTACAAATTAAATTCATAAATGCTTGGGATTCTATTAAAGCTAAAAATATAGTTAAAGACGTCCAGAAATCTAAAGAGGTACTGTATTTATTGAACGAACTAAAACAGGGGACTTCTATCGATCTATTTCAGTAACAGTAGGATGAGATCATTGCACACACATCATTAGCAAATAAAAGAGAAGGAACCCTATGAAGTATTGCAGCAACTGAACTCGTCAATGCACAAGGCGAGCAAGCAATGATTGAAAGTAAGCATTTATAGTGTTTAATGCATTCGATAAATCCCCTTGATATAAAGCTTCTACTTGATCAGAGATTCGTTTGCAACATAAAGCTTCGAAGCTAACTTGGTCCTTCCTACTTCAAGTCTCATTAATCAGTTTCAATGTGATGAGAATCCTTTTATCAAAAGTAATTACTTATTTCATTGAGTATGAAAATAGCATATAATGAAATTTTAAAAATATCTATCTTGCCATTATTTAAACCGTACAATTATATTCTGATCACCTTGCAGATCAGCTAGAGGAAGGATATCAAAAAGGACAGCAATCTTTAGAGCCTATTCAATCGTATCTTGCTAGTGAATCTCAAAAACGTAACGAGAAGATGAAAGCAGGAAATAAGCCTCAATCACAACAACGATCACAAACAGATGTATTGTAAACCCTTTATTTTCATATTTTCGATAGATGCCAAATTATATAGCAAATGCTTTATAAAAATCATAAGTAGTATAATCTGAATAATAAGTTTGTATCACTAGCAATACTACTAGGCAATAGAATGTGTATTCCTTATTTGTTCTTTTAATTTCCTTGCCACGGACAAACCAATTTTTGGAACAGCAGATAGTTTTGATTCAGGCGTCTTTGCAACTTTTCCTAGATCTGTAAGACCAGCATTATACAATGCTCTGGCCCTTGCCCTACCAATTCCCTCAAGTACAACAAGTGGTAATAGTTCTTCTTTTATACCATATTTTATACGCATCCTAAAACTCTGTAATTCTTCAAGCAGATCTTCACGGTTAAGTAATTTGGCAACTTCTAATAACGAGTAAGATAACCAATTGCCTATCTCTATCATTCTATGCATATCACCGGGTTCGACTCCTAACTTTTCACTTAATATTCTATCACTAGTTTCATACATCCATTCATGTAGCGCGCAAAGGCTTCTTGAGCAATCATATTCATGGATCTTATAAAATAATTCGCTCTCTCGTTGTTGGATCAGAGCACTTAACTCCTCAAAATCCTTCTTTCTCACTGATAGTTTGGGATAAAAGTCAGCACAGCTTGTTATCAGATGAAGGAAACCAAAGGTATGAGCAAGATGATGCTTATTATTATTAGTTTGTCGTTTTGTTAACTCAATTGATTCTATTGCTTTTCTAAATTCTACACCAGTCACTGGGTCTACATAAAGCAGAGATATTCTTCTACCAAACTCTGTTGTAATGCATCTATCATTCTTTGATCTAATAAGACCCTCTTGTTCAAGGTAACTTAAAGCAGTGTTTACCTTAAAAGTTATAGTTTCTTTTCTATACTGCTTGGCACATAATGTGCTTCCGAATAAATCATAAATTTCAGATATTTTTATTCCAGGTAATGTTGCGATAGTGCTTAGAAGATGAACTCTTATAGCTCTTTCATTTGCCAATTGTGAGCGGAGAGGTTCAGGAGTACCTAGAATATAATGGTCATAGAGATCTTCTGCACTGGCTCCTGATTCAGCTACAATTACTGCTTCGCCTATGCTGTCATATTTTGGTCTGCCTGCGCGGCCGCCAAGCTGTTTATATTCTAAAATACTGATAGGAATATTTCCTCCATAGTCTGAATCGTATCTTAAAATACTAGCCAGGATAACACGCCTTGCAGGAAGGTTAACCCCTGCAGCTAGTGTGGGAGTAGCAACTAACAGTTTAATTATACCTTCTTTGAATGATTGCTCAATAATTTCTCTACTTAATGGTCCTAGTCCAGCATGGTGGAACGCTACGCCCTTTGATACAAGCTGTGAAAGAGTTACTGTGAGTGCAGTATCATCGCCTTTTAGTATCTGCGACGATACAGCGGCAGCCATCTTTCTTGCGTTCTTATCAAGATGTTTATAGACACCTTCAGCTGCTTTCGAAGCAATTGAAGATGTACGTTTTCGAGTTTCTGCAAAAATTAATGCCTGTCCGCCACTTTTAAGAGAATCAATAGCGGTATCGATCACAGCAGATGAAACTGTAGAGGATCTATCAATTTTGAATTCATTTCCGTCATTCATACGAATTATTCCATGTTGATACACACCTTCTACTAATTTGGTTGGCCTCCAATTACTTTCAACTAGTTCGCATCCTAGCCAGTTGGCAATATCTCCGGAATTTGCTACTGTTGCACTTAAACCTAAAATCTGTGTTTCAGGATACATTTTGCGTATCTTTGTGAGTATCATTTCAAGAGTAGGTCCTCGCTCACGTTCGCCTATTAAATGGATCTCATCAGCTACAAATAGTCCGACATCAGAAACCCATTCGACTCGATGTCGTATAAGCGAATCCATTTTTTCATTTGTTAAAACTATAATATCTGCATCTGCTAGATCCTTTTCTGTGGAATTATAATCGCTGCTAGCAATCCTAACCCGGATTTTTCTACTAATAATTGCCGAATTTTCAAGGATTTGAAAATCGTGATATTTTTCTGTAGCTAGGGCACGCAATGGAGTAAGATAAACAACCTTCAAACCCTTTTCAACTGCATTTAGCGCAGCTAATATGGCTATCAAAGTCTTGCCGCTAGCTGTAGGTGTCGTGACAAGCAAGTTCTTGCCATCTAGGAGGCCTTTAGAAAGAGCCATCTCCTGCGGTGGATAGAGTGCAGCATGTCCTAATAAATTCAGCAAATTTTTGATTCTGACATTTGTTGATGTCGTTGCTGCTAGCTCTGTCATACTTATTCCTATTCTAAGAGCTAGAGCTCGTGGTCGGCTTATTAATTTATTCTTTATATTCTAATAGCGGCTATAAGCGTATAACTTTAGTCTTATCAACTTATAAGGCTAGAAAAAGACTGACGTGAAATTTTTCATAGGAATTGCCTTCCAATATACAATTGATTAATACTTTGTTGAACAAATATAGCTAATAATGACCATAGGAGATAAACTCAAAGAAAAAGTCAAGGATGCTAAAGATAAAGTAGTAGGCACTACTGAGAATGTGTCAGACACGGTACGGGGAAAAGCTCACGAAGAAGAAGGCGTAGCTGGAACTGGAGCTAATACATACAAAGATCCAACTAGAGAATATGATGAAAAGGAGCCAATGTCCCCAGCAAAGATAAGAGAACACGAACCAACAGCAGTAAACAGGGAAATGACAGAGAGAATAGTTGAGCCAGGACAGCAAGGAACATCAGATCCTGAGAAGGCGAGAGAAATAGCTAGAAGAAGTGGGATGGCTAAAGGAACAGCGGGTGCAGAAGAGTCCGATAGCGAGTAAGAACAAGGAGCGACTGAAATAAACACGTAAAATCATAGCCGGAATAAGAATACAATTCATTTAATTTTTTTATTATTATCTTTCTTTATTTTCAGCAATAAGCCTTTGGATATTATCATCAATACCCTGACATAACTTTCCGAATCCATAATCCACAAATCAGTTTTGGTTTTTTTGAATTTCGTTGATACGATCACTTTCCTTGGTGGAATTGATACTAATAGGTAGATTATGTACTATTATCAACACAAAAAGTAGATCCGTCTCAGTTAGTCACTATAGGGAAAGTAGATAGCTACTGACAACCCCTCTCTCCTATGAGTGATCCAGTCTTTAAAAAAGAAGTATTCTTAACCTCTGTAATGAGTCTCTTCCCAAATGAAGATATTCTTACAAAAGAGATCGAGTCGTGGAAAGGTTTTGCAGATAGTTTATCTTCTTCTGAGGAGAGAGAATTATTCATGAAGATGTTAAACGATTGTTACAAATACGCTATTGCTACAAATGCTAAAGGCGAGCCTTTTCCTAGTGAACCTTTAATCATGGCTCTGCTGCTATCACAACATAAAATGATTGATTGGCTATCTGTCAAATTAAAAAATATAATGCGTCAAAGCAATGATAGAGAGTAGTACTACAAAATGGGAGAACTTCTATTAGGCTGCTCTGGATGGAGTTATGCTGATACTCCTGACAAGGGAGGATGGACTGGAATATTCTATCCTGACAAATCCACTAAAAGACTACAATACTATTCTCAATTCTTTAACACAGCTGAGATGGATTCTATCTTCTATAACAAATTTTATTCCAAGATGACAAAGGGAACCTTCATTGGAATGGCTAAAGCAACTCCAGAGTACTTCCAATTCTCAGTCAAGGTACCAGAAACAATCACACATGATAAAAGATTAGATGTTAACAAAGGTGTAATAACAGATTTTGAAGAATTTCTTGATAAAATATCACCATTAAAAACAGCTAACAAATTAGGTGCAATACTTTTTCAACTTCCACCAAGTTTTACAGTTAATGATTTCAGAAATATAGAAAGATTTCTTGAAAGGCTGTATGATAATAGCGGTAATAGAAATAATAATTATGATTATGCTATTGAATTTAGACACCCATCATGGAAGACTGAAGGGCCATGGGAAATGTTAAAGCAATATAATATTGCTGCAGTAATAACAGACTCACCTTCAAAGGAAAATTTGCAATTCTTATCTGACGTTATAATAACATCAGATCATTCATTTGTAAGATTTCATGGAAGAAATACTAAAAGTCATTATTGGTATGACTACCATTATTCCAAAGAAGAATTAGAACCATGGGCTAGTAAGATATCACAGATCAGGAATAAAACAAAGGTTCTTAGAGTATATTTTAACAACCATTATGGCGGAAATGCTGTTGTAAATGCATTACAGTTTAAGGAGATGACCGGCATACAGTTATCTAATATTGAAACAAGAGCATTGAATCATGCAGAGGATTATATTTCAAAACAACAACAGCAACAAAGATTAGACTAAACCGATTAGTAGCCCAAAGCCTAAAAATGAGAATTAGAAAGGGAGGGGGTGTTAGCTACTCGTAACTAAAACTAGCAATACTTAAATCACTTTATCGCGATCGTGTTATGGATTACCTAATAGAATATGCGGTACTATATCAAATGCAAGTTAAAGCCTAATAAAAAACAAAGATTGACCGATGCTTTAAACTCTGGGGCCATGGCAAGAGGAAAAATATTTTACGAAGGAATGCAGACTGCATTAAGAGACGGAACAATAGATGAAAATGACATAGCGCATTTTGTTGAAATATGCTACTGCCTAGAGGGAGGATTATATCCTATGGCAATGGAAATTCCTGTATTAAAGGAATACTTTGAAAATGTCGTCGAAATAAAAGATGCTCGTTTGAGGAATCAATGTACTATGGAATGCGAATTCTGTGATTGTACCAGAAATATCAAATTACCTGGAAAATCATTAGCTTTTGAATTACACATTGACAAAGTGAAAGTTAATGAAGAGGATTTACTTGATAACAATTTTAGGGATATCGGCAGACTTAAGCTTAACAGAAAGAAACAGAAGGAAGGACTAGAAGGATTAAGGAGCACTATCCATGACTACAAAAAAGGTAATACTAGTAAAAAGTTAAGACCTATATTTGCCGGAGCGGCGATTTCTGGTCTTTTTGCAATTTTCTATGATGTAGATAATTTGGAATATTTTAGGATAAAAAATATTCCTGATACAGACGAAGTTAGAAATATGTTTGGCACACTCGGATTAAAAACTAATGATAGCGTTAGTTCTATGAAGGTCACTGCTAGAACTTCGCTTGCAAAGAGTGACAAGCGTTCCAATGTTGTTTAATACGATAGAAAGGTATAGGTTTGCTTCAACAACATTTGTCAAAACTAACATGATTCAACAAGTTAAATACATTATTTACTGCTAATCTTACCGCTAGCCTCCCTGGATGGAGAATGCGTTACTCGATCTAGTGGTTGTTGTGAGAACTCACCTTTTGGAACTTTAGATGTCTCTAAAGATCACCTAAGCTATCAAATTGTTTTCCGCATGATCTATGTTCAGAATATTTGGAAATTCTCAGATTTATTCTCAGATATATTTAATTGACTTGTCACATCCTTAAGATATCTTTTTCTCCAGCTCTTAAAACTCGTTTTCTCAAATTTCTTGGGATTATATTTACATATACCTCTTCATCGTTGATTATCTTAGTTTCATATGACTTGACACTATCTCCTCCTCTATGTGGGGCCCTACCATCAATAATAGAATATTTCCACCCATGCCACGGGCATGCTACTATCTTTCCTTTCAATATCCCTTGGCTTAAAGGACCACCTTCGTGTTTACATGTATTTGATATAGCATGAAACTTCCCTTCCACATTGAATACAGCAATCTCGATCTTAGACTGCTTTTCATCTCTTATTGTGAATTGTTCTGATTTACCTGGTGGGAGTTCTTTCATTCTGCAAACATAACGCCAAGTATTGTTTCTGTCTTCGTTGTAGTCCTTGTCTTTGTCACTTGGATAGTCAATTATTCTATTCATTTGTATTTAGCCATCAGATCTTATCACAATTCAATGCACTATGCATGAATCTGTAACTATAGAGTTGGTCATTAATCGAGTACATGTAAGAAAAGCCAAGAGATTATATAAACTTCTAAAAAATGATGTCTCATACTTGATTTGTTGACTTGTCATTTGGTTTTTTTATTCTTAAAATCATATCTGACAGATCAATGTTGAAGAAGGTTTTTAATATCCCGATGTAAGCTTGGACAGGGGTAGGAATTTCGTTCTCACAAGTTACCCCACTATTCCAAGCATTTATCCAAAGTATCATACTTTGAAGTATATTTACGAACCTACGA
>DATDLD010000165.1:0-2767 GCA_036519475.1 Candidatus Nitrosopolaris sp.
AATTTATAATTATTAATAGTGATCAGTGTCTTACTATTACGTTGACCAAGTACATGAGATGCTCATGCGGCAATAGAGAGGTTATCAGCCCAAAATTTGGCGAGACTATGGAACGTTACATGGCTCGACGGCTTTGCCGTATTTGTAATACGAGAGGTAATTGGAGGGAGGAAACTGTAGATGAGACACGACTCAACTAGCTATTCAAATTCCTCAGAGCTCACGAGTTACTGGAAAGAGTGGCGGTAACCGGAAAAATAGTCTATATATGCAATTCCTCGTAATGCTCTTAAATCCACTTCTTTATCTAACTAATACTATAAATTGTATCGGTGTAGTTAAAAGTAGTTTCAGTGACAGTTCATTGGTTTCGTATCAACCTGTTCCAATGCAGCAACTAATGCAATGTCAATCAATGCCGTAAGAATACAAAGTATTGGAATTAGCATTGTAAATCTAGCAAAAAAGTTGTTCACTTAAATCTTCTATACTCCTTATATATGAATAAACTTTATCTTGTCGCACAAGGATTCGCAAAAGAATAATGGCAGCTATAAAACCGTAGTTAGAAAAGTCAAATAAGTTTATGGAACAGAGTCAAATATTTTGGTCGCACAAATTGATCCGTCAGAGTCATTGATAGTAAATTCGGCGGTCATGACTTTGTCAACTTTAGTCGCATCTATCTTCGTAACTTTAACCATGTTGCCAACTTCAGCCCCTCCCTTCATATTCATTGATTGTACACAGTTATTTTGATCAAGCGTTAATCCGTGTGTATGCCATTGAGGATACATCCAATCTGACGATACGGCGTAAGTGCCGTTATCTGTTACAAATACATACGCGTACCCGACATTGTCCTTTTGTGGTATTGTTCCCCCCGCTGTGCCTTCTACGGCTAGAAATGGATTTCCGTCATCTCCAATACCAAAATCTTTAATCATGAAATCATCTTCATTGAACTTGCTTCTATTCCCAACTGCAAATGCTATTTTATTTACGTGAGCATTATTTACGAAAACCAATCCTCCTACTGCTACAACAAATATTAAAAGACAAGTTATTATGCTTACTTTGTCTTTATTCATGTTTATCCAAAATACTAGAAGTGATGGACTATTAAAGGATTCTTTATTATCCTTCAAATGCTACAACTCTAGGAGCATCAGTGAGAGAATATTTTCAGGATAACTTCATTTATTTCCTTTTTTTCCCATCAATATTCTCTATAGGATGTTCTTCTCGTGCAGGAATATACAAATCTAGAATCCTTCTTCTCTCTATTTCAGTTATAGGTTTAAGATTAACATCTTCAAGAAAAGAAATATAATATTGTTTTTGAAAATCTTCGTCCGACATTGCTACTATAGCACAGGTAGAACAAATTCGGATTTCAGATTTAGGGTCAACTTCACTATCACATAATAAACAAGTCGATTTTTTAGTATCAATGTTTTCTGACATACTATAGTATGTGGCACATTAAATATAACGATTAAGATAACGTTTGCTTCGAGTATCATATTTATAAACTATAAATCTCAATCTCACTAATTACTGCAATTTATCGGGACTAAAAACAATGGAGGATCCGAAAATGTCTGACGCACCTTATGAAAAAGAATACACGTATTGCAAAAACAAAATTCTGATGTCAAAGGAGTCTGGGAAATGGCTTCCTTACAATCTGAATAATGGACCACATGATTGCAGGAAAAAGAATGACAATGGTAGTGAAAGCAAGCAACAAGAACAACAAAAGAAGCAAGAAATCACCTTAGAAATGGTTAGGAAGAAACTGGAATCCATTGGTATTATCATAAACGTAGAGAGGTTGAGGAAGGAATGAAAAGAATTTACACATTCCCTTAAACTTGAGGAGACCGCCAAAGGCGTTAGAATTTCAGTACATGTTTACGCAAATAGTGAGGAGCAAGTCATACAGAAAGCCTTTAACACGTATCTTAAAGCGAAAATTACCGCAATAGATATCAAGATACCTTTGGCACCTGTAGAAATTAAGCAATGATTGAAAAAATCAAATGTCCTAAATGTGGATATTTAAACATGAGTTGGAATTCTTTGTGTTGGAAATGTCGTCAAATATTAAAGGATGAATGATATAAAGGAATGACAGATCATGATCTCTCCAAATGGACTATTCTGTCGTTAACGTTGACGACTGCAACGCTCATAGTAGGACTTGTAATTTTAGCAACTAAATAAATGACTAACAAGGATAAGGATTCTATTTCTAGTACAATTCCACACACTGTAATTATCATCAAGTGCAGACAGTTTGAATATAGAATTACTTATTTTGATTTTGGTGACAAAGAAAGTAAGGAAATCAAATGAAATGCGTTAAATGCCTAATCTAGGATCATAGTAATAGCTAATCATATTATTTCATTTCACTCTAAAAGAAAAGAGCTATCCTGTTCCATTTATTCTTAATGAGTCTAAAATTTGCTTAACCGTAGGTAAATAGGTATCAAATTTAGAGCTCTCCACACTGTACTGAAAAACATAAATCTTATTGTCTACTGCGGTCCATGAATGCATAATCTCAAATGAAACAGGATTTCCCATATTCGGTAATGTTGAGAATACTACCTGGTAACCTGGACGTCCCGCAAGAGTAGTAGGACCTGAACTGGAGATCTTAATTTGGTTTGTTTGATTAAGTGAGGAAAGTGTAACATTAGTAAAGTCCTTGAGAGATACATTTTGTTGATAGCTCATTACACTGATAGTAAATCTC
>DATDLD010000166.1:0-4536 GCA_036519475.1 Candidatus Nitrosopolaris sp.
GAGAACTTGAACCAACACAACAATAACTTCAGAGAAGCATTGCATGATACCATAACTGATTTTAGACACGAGATAATCAAAGGAATTAATGAAAGTATTAGAAACGACCTTAGGTAATTTGATTGATAATCTTGACTGGCATTATTTGTCATTATTAGCAGAAGCTTTGAGAGTTTTTCGATCATCGTATCAATCGTTGTGTAAATATATTGGAGATGCAAATTATCCTTTAAGAACTCTGCAATTTCTGTAGGAAGATTTGCTATTTATCTGAACGATATTACGTTAACTTGTTTTTGATTTTCCATGATATATCAACATTAAACCAAGGCAGCAAATACCAACATTCCTAACACTAGCGAAATTCCAGAGAACCATTAACCCGTCAGCAAATAGTTTTGGATATAAAGACCACCTTGGCAACATGAAATAAGGAAGACAGTAAAAAGACCAACACTTTTCATGAATCGTACAGCTTTTGGGATAAAGTAAGATGTCCCTGGAACTTTCTTAATCTGTCTTAATAGTAATCTTCTTTTAAGCTTGTTTATATTTTCTCTTCTACCTATGTATGTGATTAAGTGAGTCATATCTCTAAGAAAAAATGCAGCATTGATACCATTACTACTATCAGTATCATCATCATCATTATCATCAAACGCAGTATTACTATATAGTCGCGATATTTCTTGTTTTGTCCATCTGGCTCTATGAATTTCATAAATATTATTGAATGCATCTTTTTGATTACTTGGGTACTTTGGAGTAGAAATTAAAACTCCCTTGTTTCTCGCCAAGATTTTCGTTAACAACGATCTTCCTTCTGCTTTATCAAAGTGTTCCAGAACATCAATAAGCAGTACTAGATCATAACTAAAGTCGAGATTATCTGCTAACTTTGATATGTCTCTTGTATACAAGTTGTCATATACAAATTTGTGTAAAGGGGTAATGTAGCTTTCAAATGCTTCCACTCCATCTATTCTTCTTAAGAATTTGTCATAATTTTGTCTTCCATCCCACAATTCTAAATATTCTCGACAAAGTAAGCCATACTTTCCAAAACCCGTTCCAATATCTAGAACGGAATTAGGATTGATATTTACTATTAAATCCATTATTTTTGATATATGCTGATATGGGCTTGAAGGCAATTTTTATTATTATTAGTATAACAACCACCCCTAGATATTAAAGAAGGTAGCTGTTGGCTGTTACGAGAATTAGCACAGACAATTGCTGATTCTTAGATATTCATATTTGTTCGCCTAACTAAACGTAAAACTGTATATGGTATCTGCAATTCATGATGAGTTATATATATAGTAATTCCCAAAACGTTTTAATCTCCCAGCTAAAAAGAAACAGATACTAATTGGCTAACAATGCCGATAGAGAGTCGCAAGCATCATCATCTGATCATCCGCAAAAGCACACTTTGGTTCGCTCATTGAGCCTCTTGGATATCGTTATGGTAGGAGTAGCCGCAATGATAGGGGGCTCAATCTTTGTCCTTACAGGAACTGCAATAGGTTTTGCAGGTCCCGCAGTTATTATAGCCTTTATAATTAATGCAATAATAACTCTCTTTACCGCTATGGCATATGCGGAATTAGGTTCTGCAATGCCGGAGGCTGGTGGTGGTTATCTATGGGTTAGGGAAGGGTTACCCAGACCAAATGCATTTATTAGTGGTTGGATGGCGTGGTTTGCTCACATAGTTGCTGGTAGCCTATATGCTGTAAGCTTTGCATCATTTCTTATTGGGCTATTAAAGATGACAAATATTCTTGATAATAACCACATGTTATTTTTAGGAATTATTCCATTTGATAAATTAATAGCAGTAGTATCTGTAGCAGCATTTACGTATATTAATATCAAGGGAACGTCAGAAACAGGCAAGACAGGGGACATTGTCACAATAATCCAGCTTGCAATTATCTTCACTCTTATAGGAGCTGGATTTTGGAGCATATATAATCATCCTAATTGGCAAATAAATTTTGCAGATTTTATGCCAATGGGGGTTGCTGGAATTGTAGCTGCTATGGGTTTGACATTTATTGCATTTGAAGGCTATGAAATAATTGTCCAAACTGGAGAAGAAGTAAAGAATCCAAAGAAAAATATTCCAAGGGCAATATTCATCTCGTTGACTGCAGTAGTCGTTTTATATTGCCTTATTGCTTTTGTTTCAATCGGTGCAATATTTCCGGCTGGCATATCATCATGGAAATTCATCGGTAACAATGGCGAACTTGGTATAATGAAGGCCGCTGAATTGTTTTTGCCTTATGGGGCTTTTATCGTACTAGGTGGAGGTATGATCTCTACATTGGCTGCTC
The DNA here is from genome assembly GCA_036519475.1 of Candidatus Nitrosopolaris sp. GTDB lineage: Archaea > Thermoproteota > Nitrososphaeria > Nitrososphaerales > Nitrososphaeraceae > DATDLD01. Next base: position 2,349 of record DATDLD010000166.1, read on the forward strand.
TTAACGCAACTACATTTTCTTCAGCTAGAGTGGCGTTTGCAATGGGTAGGCATTACAATCTACCCCATCAGCTAAGCTCAATACATCCAAAAAATAAGACACCGCACATTGCAATTCTAGTATCAGGTGTTATTATGGCGGTAATGGCTTATGCACTTCCTTTAGCACAAATAGCCATTGCGGCTGGTGTGATCTTTCTGCTTTTATTTGTTCAAGTAAACATTGCTGTCATCACTATTCGTAGAATATATGGTGACAAGCTAAAATATGGATACAAGACACCTCTGTTTCCAGTTATTCCAATAGTGGGAATATTTCTTAAACTTGGCTTAGCCATCTATCTGTTGGTTACAGAGCCTTTAAGCTGGGTTATAACTATCATATGGGTGGGAATTGGCTTTGCGATCTACCGTCTTTATACCTTCAGAAGGGAAATTGAGCATTATGCCCCTATAGTAACAAGCGAAGGCGACCTCGCCAGAAAACACTTCAGGATTCTGATTCCCTATACCCCAGAAAACCCTGATAGACTAATAAAATACGCTATAAGAGTAGCCAAGGAGAATGACGGTGAAGTCAATGTATTAAGAGTGATCACAGTCCCACAGCAGACACCACTCTCTGCAGGTATTGCATATGGTGAGAGAGCTAGGAAGTCATTTGAGTCATTAGAAGAAATGCTGGACAAAGAGAACATTCCAAACCATTACCTTGTTAGAATCTCGCACGATACAAGCGAAGCTGTATTGGCAACAGTTGAAGAGCAGAGGATTGACCTTCTCATAACTGATTTTGAGTCATTAAAAAGTAACAAAAAACTCCAAACATTGCTTACATGTGATGTACTTGCCATTAGAACTACTGGTGCTGATGAAGACCTTCAATTTGAGGTTACCTCTAACGATTTATTGCCTGTCACAGAACGGTTATCAATATCACGTGAGGAAGAACCCGTAGGTATAGATAATGAAACAAAAGCAGAAAATAAAAAGAATATGGTAGTCCTATATGATGCTGACGGTGAACATTCTGACATAGTTTTAAAGGCAACCAGCTGGCTGGAACATTCAGGGAAGTTCAAGGTTCACGTGTTATCAATAAAAAAAAGAGAGTATAACAATGAACAAAACCATCCAAATGGTGCTGTTCAACTAGAAAGTATTCAGCGTGAGCAATTTCTTACTCAAGTGGGGGTTGAATTTAACGAGGTATATCTGTCAAAAGAAACAGAAAATAATAGTGAAAAGTTGGCTAGATTAATTTTTTCAGCGGTTAATGCATCTCAACCAGATCTTGTAATTCTAGGAGCAAATATAGGTAAATTCAGCTTATTTAGTAATCCTCATTTACACTCCTTATTGGAGCAATTGGAGTGTCCTGTAATAGTTGCAAGATCTTTTACAATTCCAGGCATGCATTATATTAAGTTATGGCTTATGAAAATAATTAGAAGATAATAAAATAAAAATAGATTATTAATTAATCATTAGGTGGTATCAAATATCAACTTATATACTATATGATATACTCGATTGATAATTGAAGACTGCTAATACTATCGCTACTACTATTCTTACTACCATGACCGTGGCTGCTGTGGCCAAATAAAAAGGACAAGAAGAGAATTAGTTAGACTTACATAACAGCATACAATTCTCTATTTCTATTCTTTACTTCCACTCCCAGGCTCTGATAACAGCACTCCCATCTTTGTTTTGAACTTCTTTGAATATTGCTACAGTATTGCTAAGAAAAGCCATTTTTCCTGTTGCATTTGCATTGAATACAGTGGCTCCGCTTCCCCTCATTGTTCCATCGGCAGCATTCGCATGGCTTATCTCTCTAAAACCAAAAGTGGAATTTCCATTACCATCATTCGCCGTAATAACTCCATTTCCAATAATATCTGCAGTATCTTTAGATATAGGGATAATCAAGGCTCTGCCTCCAATCTGTGTAAAGCTCATACCTTTTACAGTTCCATTACCTGAGAATGTTACTCCAATGGCATGTAGTCCTCCCTGAATAACAACAGGTCTTTGACTTGTAATTTTATCATATTCTATATAGAATGGATTTCCTAAAGTAATGTTGTTATTAGTTGTTGTCGTTTTCACATCATCAGCTGAAGAAGTTGATATTGCTGTATCTGCTGCAAATGCTTTATTAGCAAAACCAGTTTGTGCAG
>DATDLD010000167.1:0-3523 GCA_036519475.1 Candidatus Nitrosopolaris sp.
GGGATTTACTCCCAATGTTTGAGATTCAAAACAGCAGCCAGCGAATGATAGAGGGTTTCGTAACTATACGTGTTCCTCAGGATGGACCAGTCATGGAATCTCATCCTAAAAACAACGCGGTAACTGCTACTGACCCCACGCCACAAGACGACATGAATCTACTCGACGTTCAAGTATTTTATACAGCAAACGCCCTTTCAACTCTGCCACATCCAGTATTAATGGACAAGATTGTCTTCTCTATTGGAAAGGATCCATCAGGAAAGATCCCCGGAAAGATGTTGTTGAAAATACTGGACGCCTCTGTACCTTCAAAAGTGAACGCATCGTCAGACCCTGAATGGCAGATCAAAAACATCTTAGCAAAGGAATATAAGCTTTCTGACGAGGATTTAAGGCTCCTAAATATCACGATCAGCGGAGTCAGTATGAGCGTAGGGACCTTGATAGATGATCATGCGATCTCATCATTGAGAGTAAACCCGCAAGTCTTAGCCTATGGTCATTGATCCCCCTTTTGGAAACAAGAATCGAATTTTCATCTTTAACTCATTTTGATCCTGCACCTGGATCAAGACCGCATTACAATGATAGAGTCAGTTTGTAATTACACTAATGATTCTCAATAATTCAGGATGCCCCTTGAACCCTTGGTAATTTCTTTCACATTATTTTGTGTCTTCTTTTTAATTCAAGAATACGAGGAGGACAAAATAAGGTCAAATTTTGAATTTTACGTCTTTAACCCTAGCTATTCGGTCATATTCTTAATCTCCAACAGGTTATATTAAGGAAAGACAGTACATTTTAAGATTATTACAAAGTGGTAAACATTGAAAACTCCAATTTGTTCTTTTGATGCAAAAACGGGTATACTTTGCACAAAATGTGAGACAAAGCTAAAATCTGGACATTTGAAACAGGCAGAAATCGAGGCGGCTATAAGGCTCACCAGAATCGCAGAACGTAATCAAGACATAAATAGGTTTACTATGGTAGGGGCAGCCGAAGTGGACTCAGATTCGGTCTTGATATTGCGAGGATCGGATATCAGTACTTTACGCGCAAATCCAACTCTAATGAAAGAAGTTAAAGAGGAATTTCAAAGGCAAGTTTGGTTTATCGAGGCAGAAGCAACAGATAGAAGGTTCATGGAGAACCTTTTCTTTCCATGTAAGGTTCAATCGATCAACCTAATCTGGCTTCCTGACGGTAGCAAATTGACAAAAGTGGTAATAGAAAGTCGATGTGACTCAATGGCACCATTTGACCTTCAACAAATTCAAAAAATCGCCCAAACCTTACGTAATATAGAATTACATATAGAATTTGAGAAACCTAAGTAGAAAGATCAACCACATGACTAGCCCGATTCAGAGGTCCCATTTTGCAAATCAATTAGATGAAACGCTCATTGGGCATAAGATAAGCATTGGCGGATGGATAGAAGATATTCGTGATATTGGAAAGCTAGTATTTTTGATGGTTAGGGACATAACTGGAGTTGTTCAAGGGGTAATAACTGAGGATAAGATACATCTAGTCAAAAATGCTCCAAGACAGAGTTCCATTATACTCTCAGGATTAGTACAAATGAGTAAAGCAAAGGATTTTGCAGTAGAAGTGAAAGTCGAAGACTTGACTGTTTTTACAAAGGCCATTCATCCTCTGCCTATCGATCCAACGGGCAGAATTGAGTCTGTGTTAGATAAACGATTAGATTCAAGAGCACTTGATCTTAGAAATCCTAAAGTATCTGCTCTCTTTTCCATAAGATCGGAAGCGCTGCATATCATACGCTCCACATTTCAAGGTAAAAGGTTTATTGAAGTGAATACACCAAAAATAATTGGAAGTGCAACCGAAGGCGGAGCAAATTTGTTTGAATTCGAATATTTTAGAAAAAATGCCTATTTGGCTCAAAGCCCTCAGTTATATAAAGAGCAACTAATTCTGGCCCTAGACAGAGTGTTTGAAATTGGACCGTATTTTAGAGCAGAAAAATCTCATACGTCTAGGCACCTTTGTGAATTTCTCAGTGTAGATGTAGAAGCAGCATTTCTAGATTATGAGGATATGATGGATCTTGTAGAGGATTTAATAAGGAACGTTTCTATGGGAATATCTGAAAATTGTAAACATCAGATTCAAACATTAGAAAAAGGAAAAAACTCAGTTCCAATCCCAAATCTTAAGATTGAGAGATTAGCGTATGAACGCTGTCTTGAAGAGCTTTCTAACAAAGGCGAGAACATTAAATTCGGAGATGACCTCTCAGATTCATCTCTTACACGGCTTGGCCAAATCCATCCAGGCTTCTACTTTATTACAGATTGGCCAATTAGCCTCAAGCCCTTCTATATACATGAAAAAGAGGATAATCCACAGCTATCAGAATCTTTTGACTTACAGTGTGGCAGATTAGAATTGGTGTCCGGCGGGAGAAGACACCACGATCAGGCAAAACTACGTCGCAGATTGGAAGAACAAGGTTTGGATCCCGGGCTATTTTCTGATCACTTAAGATGTTTTACTTGGGGAGTGCCACCGCACTCAGGTTTTGGACTCGGGTTTGATAGACTAATGATGGTAATGACCAATTCAAAGAACATCAGAGATGTAGTACTCTATCCAAGAGATACTGAGCGTCTTACTCCTTAACTCTCAACCATACCTCTTTTATTTTTTCATCATAAATGTAAGCTCTAGTTTGATGTGTGATTGTGGAATGAATTAGCCAAACGACAGGATTTATTTCCATGAATTTTTTGTCAGTTAAAGAAGGAGAAGGTAAGCCAGGGTGTGAATGAAATATTCCAACCACTTGAAGGTTTCGTTGTTCTGCATTTTGATACTCAGAAATTAACTCCTGAGGGTCTATACTAAAAGTTGTTTCAGACTCATCGGAATTTTTCATCGGCACGAGGTCTAATACTCGAACGTCTGTGCAATGTTTCTCGATTCTATCACCAAGCAAAAGTGCACAACATTCATTTGGCATGGTGTTAATTACTAATGTGTTAAGGTCCTGCATTAAGTACTCGGGTAATGTAAGTGTGGTTTCCATCTCTATAATACATTTCATCTTAACTATCAGGCGTGAACTGAATATATAATACAGAAGTGCCATATATTTATTCTCTATCCGATGCAAGCAGATTTAGATACCGATTTATAATTTAATTCCAGTCCATTAAAAATGCACATAGCAAGATTCGATAAACGCTATCTAAAACAACAACAATTTATGTGGTCGTCAAGTGCGGCATGCAGAGCCATCGATAATGAAATGGCACCTAAGTGATCGCTTGCACTAACACAAGTCGCTGAGTTTCCTATCCTGGTGATAGAAGCACATTCATAGATCCAAATAGGTACCTTCGCAGACAAGCTCTTGTATCTCACTGTTTAGCAGTTATGGTCTTAACCCTGGCATTATCACTATTGCTTAGGTTCAGCTTATAGTGAATTTTGCTCTCATAAAAGGATGCAATGTACAAAAATAATCATATTCTTTGGCAGT
>DATDLD010000168.1:0-12560 GCA_036519475.1 Candidatus Nitrosopolaris sp.
ATAATAAAAACAAAACATCCTATAGAACAAAGTGAGCTGATGAGTCTTACTCATTTGCCTAGAAGAACCATTCAGAATGCAGTTGAAGAATTAAAACAACAAGGATTAGTAATGGAAAAAAATAGCCTAGAGGATACAAGAAGGAAGACGTATTATCCAGTTCAGTCTGAATGGCTTTGATCAATCTAGTATCGACTGGTGATAGCGTCTATAATAATACACATTTTATTTAACTGATTTAATATATAATATGCGTTTACTAGCTAAAAAACAAAAATAATTTCTATCAAATCATGAATATTGAAAGATTTTTATATAAATGGTGTTGGTAGGTAGTTAACCTAAATGAAGGGTAGTAATAATAATAATAAGCAAGTAAAATTCACAGAAAAGGAAGTGTCATTTCTTTTAGAAAATGAAGTGTGTAGAGTAGCTAGTTCACATAATGATATTCCACACATTGTACCCGTTAATTATATACATGAAAATAATTTCCTTTACTTTGCTACTGACTATAATACAAAAAAATATCAGAATCTTGAAAAGAATAAAAGGATCGCCGTTGTAGTTGATATTTATAATTCATCAGTTGAGAATAAAGCCGTGATAATACAAGGCACAGCAGAGCTAATTGAAAGAGGTGAAGAATTCAAAAAGCTTTATAAAATATTTGAAAAGAGATTTGAATGGGTAAGAAATGATCCATGGAAAGAAGGTGAAGCCCCATTTGTAAAAGTAAAACCGGGAATCAAGGTTAGCTGGGGTTTAGAATAGAATAGAAAGGCAAACAAAATGGAATGATAACAATACGGTAGAGAAGCTACAATTATAACCAGTAATAATTTGATAATTCACCGCGAGAGAAAGTAGTCGCTCCGGATGGGCCAAAGCCAGCGCCTAGGCGACCACGCTGCCCAACAAAGCAATTAGATTATGTACACAAAATCCTCTCTATCGGTTTTCAAAAAGTCTTCTGGGAAGATTTCTGACGTCGAAGAAATCTCCGACGGATCGGCCTTATTATACTGTTGTAGCTAGAATTCTAGGGGATTTCCAACGCTGAGCCCATCCCCCTAACTCTTTGAGTATCACCCCTAGTTCCCTTGCCCTAGTAGTCAACCGGTATTCTACTTTGGGTGGTATTTCTGGAAAGATCTTCTTAGAAATAAGGCCTTCACGTTCCATCTCCAATAATCTATTTGATAATACTGTACTACTGATACCAGGCATTAACCTTTTTAGCTCAGTAAAGCGTACTGCTTCCTTTGTGTGAAGGTTCTTTAATATTAACAATGCCCATTTTTTTCCTAATACTTCCCACACGTTATTGATTATTTTGCACTTTTGCTCTTCGTCTTCTCCCACTTCTTTTTGTTCCACGTTGGTTTCATTTTATGACTAAGTACTATTTAAGTACTATTAACCCTGACCGGATTTATTAGATCAGTACTTACGACAGGAAAATAATTACGTTATTATTATTCTATTAAGAAATATGTATTCTTGACTTGTTGTAGTATAGCTACACTGAGTGGAGAGGGGCCCTCTTCTGCATAAATAATTACCGTGGCTGATATCCTAATTTTACTAAAATGAACATATAGGAAGTTGGTTGATTCAATGTTTCACTTAAGACCCTAAAGACTTGTTCAAAAGCTGAGACAATTGAAAACTCCCTGTAGTACTCCAGCTTTATCAAAGGTCTTCTCAATTTCTATTCCACGTTGCATTGTAGCGCTTGCAGGTTTCAATACTAGAGTGTTACCGACAAGCACTAGTAAGTCATAACTTACCTACCTACTTAGGTTTCAAATACCAACTCAGTTAGTTAATACTACCATTATTAAATAGTGTCATTGCGTAAATACTCCATGAAACAGACGGTTGAGGAGACGAAGCAAACACTCGGCATTCCCGTTAGAGCTACCTACACTGCAACCATATTGGAATTCATCGGTGGATTGTTCTTGATACTCGCCTAATTGTTCCGATAGTTGGACTGTTTTTTGCTATTTTCATGATCGCAAATGTGATTATGAAAAAAACAAAGATGAATGCGGCGTATATATATCTCCTGGCAAGGCTTCGTATGAAATTGACATAACCTATCTAATTCTCTCAATAATACTGATTGTTCTTGGAGCCGGCGCATTATCTATTGACTCAGTTATCGGTCTTTGGTAAGAAGAATTTCAAGGAAAAAGGTATAAAACTCTTTCATGTTCACGGTGCTGTGCTGACTCAGACTTCTTTATGCCAGGAGTGTTGATTCTAGTGATAAGGACCGCTAATAAGTAAAGCATAATTGTCTAAATAACTAAAAATATCTTGTAAAGTCTCTTATGAGATATTCTTCTTCCTGTCATCAACCTTTTGGCGTCTTTTTTCAAAATCGTCAAACTCGTGCATAGGCCCCATTGACGGATTACTGCCAGTATAATCACCCATCACTCCTAAGACAAAATCAAAGTCATTTAATTTCTTGAGAATTTCTAGTGTTAATCTCATGTGTGTTACATAGTGAGTTCCTTTATCATATATTCCAGGAACTGTGCCAGTAGTTGCCAATATATGGTCTCTGCATTTTTGTGAATCTGTTCCCTTTTCTGTAAAGACCTCTACAGTATACATTGGTCCTTTATTTTTATTTTTTACTGGATCATGATACATACGCAAAACCAATTCATGCACAAGATATGGATCTACGTTAGGAAATATCCCGCGATAAGAGGCCTCCATTTTTTCCTTCTGATTTATTAGCCCTTGAAGTTCATAAAATGTTTTCGAGTTACTATCTTCCCTCCATTCTTGTTCACTTATTTCGATCAAGGGGATTGTCATCCTCTAGTCTCTTACCCACATGAGGAATGATCTAGCCCCTTTTGATACCAGACATTAGTTACCACTTTCTAACCGCTACCTGTACACCATCTGCATGTTAGACCCATAAAGGGAAGTAAGCTGATAAGTCCTATTCCTAGTAGCATTCCAGCAACACAGATTTTGTATTTTGTTATCTTGAACATATCTATCTATTGTTTCGCCTGGCAGGTATTACTATTATTCTCAGCATTCTTTTTTAGAAATTAATAAACAGTTTAATCTATCAGCAGTGATAGCGAGTGACTGACTGAACAGTCTTTATCTAATGCTACATTAGCATCTAAATATGGCGTGGAAATAAAACCACCCTCTTGAATTCCACCCTTCGCAAGTGTCTTAAAAACATCGTATCTATTAAAACACCTATCTACAATACCTTGTGCCATGTGCAACTACTTTCAGATAGAGCAATAAGTCCAACCAACCCGTCACAGCTGGAAGAGCTGCCGCCAGTATAGCCGTTCTGAAACATTATCCTTTAGGCATAAACATTCTGATCAATAACATCAAGGCTTGTACATGACTGGTTGGATGTGGTGGCTCGTCGAAAAATACTCACAGAGCATTTCAAAGCAACCAGACATACAATTAAAAGATCTTTCAAACCAGTGAAACATGGAAATCTATTATTGACAAATTATTTATGAAATATCAGTTGATGATAGGATATGGTTAAATGCGATTATTGATTAAGAAGTGGAGAGATAATCATAAGTGGAGACAAACAAGGTAGAACAACAACAAGACAAACTAAAGGAAAAGCCAAAGATCTTGACACTTCCTAATGGGCCCTATTACCTCATAAATGAAATGGAACCAAAGGTTGTTGAAAACCTTCGGAACTCAAATGGGGAGTCTCTTTCGACTATACGTGGAATCGCATTATGTAGGTGCGGAGCATCAAAGAATAAACCTTTCTGTGATGGTACACACGGAATAATCCGGTTCTTAAATAATGATACGGAGGTTACTGAAACTGGTCATATAGTCAAAGACAAGAGGAAAACTTATGCTGGCAAAAAAATAATAATCCATGATAATAGAAAAATTTGTTCTCATGCTGCGGAATGTGTAAATAATTTACCATCAGTCTTCAAATTCGATGCAAGACCATGGATTGACCCTGAGGCCGCAACATTAGAAGAATCAATCAATACCATCAGAAAATGTCCTTCTGGTGCACTTAGTTATTCAATTGATGGTGTCGAGTATAAAGACCAAAACGAAAGAAAGCCAATGGTTACGGTTTCTAAAGAGGGACCTTACATTATTACCGGTGGTGTAGAACTTATAGGAGATAACTTACAATTTGGAGATGGAGCCTCGAAAGAACATTATACTCTTTGTAGATGTGGTGCTTCACGGAATAAACCATTTTGTGATGGGATGCATAGAAGTAATTAATTTCAAAGATGATAAAAACTAATCGCTTAGTTTGTGTATCTAATTAGCCTAGTATCTAGTATATACCTACATGTATACAGGAAGTACACTATCTATAACTAACACGTGTATCAAGCAAGAAAACAAGAAGGGGGAGAATTGAGGATGATTATATGGCGGATGGAAACGAATCAAGCGGCCTCCCCTACCAACTTGCCATAAATGTATAGACAATATTTATTTTAATTCTCAAACTAATGCTTAAGATTGACGATAAGAAGGGAAGAGTATGATAGATAAGATATATCAGTTCGCCTGACCTTGGTAGTAAGTCATGGCTGCGTTTTACCATAATCCCATGTAGAAAAGAACTTTGGGCTAATTTCAACAACTACAACTTCTCCCTTCTTTGAACGATCTGATATCATTTTTGCTATTGGGTGATCGAGCGTACCAAGGTACTTCATACTAATTCTATCTGCTTGTGGAGCAGTTCTAGTTGGATCTTCTAGTATAGTAGCAATACCTTTACCTTTGACTCCCTTATAGGGAAGATTCTCGTCATCTATGGAAAAATAAACAATAGGTTTATTTCGGAGGTTTTGAGTTTTCTTGGCTAATTTAGATGTGGTTATAGAGAGTTTTTCTCCGGTTTTATCATAGTAAAACCAGACTGGTTGGATATTGGGCTCACCTTGTTCATCGTTGGTAGCCAACTGCAAATTTAATTTACTTTCAAGGAATCTCTCGACCTCTTCTCTAGTCATGCCTGGAATCTCGGAAGTAGCATTAACGATTTTCATAATCCTTCATTGGCATACCAACAGAAAAGGGTTTCTTCCTGCCTCGGTTCTATTTTTTTTTATCAAGCGATTGACTTAGTATCAATAACAAACCGGTACCGAACATCACTATTCAGGACCCGCCGGTAAGCCTCATTCGCCGTTTTGATCGGAATAAGTTCTATATCGCAGGCGATGTTATGTTTATTACAGAAATCAAGCATCTCCTGGGTCTCTCGTATTCCACCGATCGTAGAGCCTGAAAGACTGCGACGAGCATTGATAAGCGAGGACGAGCCAAGTGGCGTTTCGTTCTCCGGAATCCCGACAAGGACCATAGTCCCATCAAGAGCCAGCAGATTCAGGTAACGGTTCCAATCAATCTCTACAGAAAGTGTGTTGATGATTAGATCAAAATACCCTTTAAGGCTCTTGAAAGTCTCCGGATCCGATGTAGCATAGAACTTATCTGCTCCCATTTTTTTGCTTTCGTCTTGTTTTTTAGGCGAGTGGCTTAAGACGCTGACTTCTGCACCTAGTGCGTGCGCTATTTTTACTCCCATGTGACCCAAGCCACCGAGACCGACTATGCTGACTTTCTTTCCAGGACCGGCTTTCCAATGCATAAGAGGAGAATACATCGTGATACCGGCGCAGAGAAGCGGTGCTGCGCGTTCCAGAGTAAGGTTGTCAGGAATCCGAAGGACGTAGTTTTCATCTACTACGATTTTGTTCGAATAGCCTCCTTGAGTTCGAGTTTGTCCATCTCTTTCTACTGCATTGTAAGTCAAAGTCGGCCCCTCTTTACAATACTGTTCAAGTCCTTCAAGGCAAGGGTCGCACTTGCGGCAAGAATCGACGAAGCAACCGACGCCCACTCTGTCGCCCACTTTATAGCGAGTCACCTTTGCACCAACTCCCATTACTACGCCTGCGATCTCGTGTCCTGGAACCATAGGGAATGTGGATCCTCCCCACTCGTCATTCACCTGATGTATGTCTGAATGGCAAATCCCGCAATACTGAATGTCAATCACGACATCATAATCGCCAGGCTCCCTTCTTTCAAAAGAGTATCGACTAAGAGGCGCTTTTGCCTGCTGAGCTGCATATCCAAGAACTTGGATCATATTTTTGTCTATATCCTGTAAGCTCAGTTAAAAACGTAATCTGCGTGTCTGCAGGAAGCAATTCGAATATGCTATACTTGTCAAGGAAGAGGCTAGGTTATTGTTGTCGTTGGTTCCAGGTTTCATACCTAATGAAGAACGGTATGATAAAGAATGTTGTAGGAATAATAGTAATTTGACCTTGTTCTGAGTCATGTGAAAAAGATTTTTAACAAATGTCTACTTATTTTCCAGCCTAAGTCACACCTGAAATAATACATATTCTATCTTTAGATGCTCCAAGAGTTTGCTTTGTTCCCAAAGAAGGATCGTGAAAACATTCAGCTTAAAGCTAATCAGTCTTCGATTGGCCAGTTGTACTTAGTAACAAATTCCACAAGATTACCTGCAGGATCTCGAAAATATATTGACTTACTGGATTCTTCTTTTTGCTTTGTCCAACTCACTTCCTTTTCTATATAGATTCCATTTTGTTTTAACATGTTTTTTGAATCCTCATAATCTTCTTTTTCAATTTCAAATGCAAAATGAATAATAGCAGGCGGAGTCATTGTACCATGAACAGGAAATATACTATTATCATTTTTAATTATCGTCTTTTCAGGATTAAAAATCAAAAGCATACTTTTTCCTGCCTTAAGGAAAACATGTCTACCTTTCTCTTCTGAAATGAACTCAAGTCCTATGCTTTTAGTGTAAAAATCCTTCATAGCTTCTAAGTTAGAAGAGTAGATGCAGGTTTCTACTATCTTTCTGAGCTTCATTTTAATCTAGAATCCATAACTACGCATTTATGATTTACTTATAATATAGCTTTAGTTTCTTTTTCATAATATATCTGCTCTATAATTATCATTGTGTAGTGAAGATCAATAAATCCATTTCTATGATACAGTCTCCATGCAGCAATCAAGCTATATAGGGCTAGACGTAGAGTTTATCAAATTCTACAATATGAGAGCGTCATCGCGTTATGTCTTTATGGGTCATGCCATTTGGCGCAAATCAATTATCTACCTTTTTTATCTTTTCTAGTGATTGTTCACACGATCTCTTTGTTTGGTTCTTCGACTCTTTCCGCTTTTTCTGCTGGTGGATAATAACAGCAGCAAGATCATGATCATTGATTCCTCTTGATTTCATTATTTGCAGCAGGTCATTTTTTAGCACATAGCACATGATAATATACACACGATAATATATGGATAATATATGTACACAATAATATAACGTTCGTGCTAAGTTGTTTATCATAGTCGACTCCTATATCCATTATGGTATTAAGCCAAATAGTGAAAATTACCTGTCTTTGATATAATCTCTGAATGGAATTATTGGTAGCAGAAGTGGATGAGGATGGAAGGATAATGTGTGTCCATAGATTACTAACCTTTTCTTACAAACGAGAATCAACAAAACCAAAATTTTTATCCTTCTTCCTAAGAGAATCAGTATTCAGAGCAAGTAATGATAACGGCAAAACATTGAAGAAGGGACTATTATTTAATATGGGTTGTTAAATATACAGAGGAGATAAGGTAAAAAAAGAAATGAGAACACTAAAAAATAAAATTATTGTTATTGCATTATCGATAACTGCATTGATAGTATTAGGATGCCAGAGTGTAAAGGCAGTAACAAATGAAGAAATACTGCAACAACAAAAACAGTCAAATTCAGATAATGTGAGATTTCCTCAATTTCAAGAAAAGTGTAAAGCCGAGCTAGGTATTCCACCAGATCAGCTGCTAGGAGTCCTTGATCCATTGAAATGTACAAAGACACGTGCAGAGTTAACTAATGAAACACAAAATAAGTGACAGTTTATAACAATAAATTAACCAAAGTGTTCTAATTAAATCTGCTACAGTTATCCCTTCAAGATTGTGAGTACCTTAGTTAGAAGCGTCAGGTTCTCTTTACAGACATGATAAAACTAATGATGCTGACGGTTTGAGAATTTGATTTGATTTGATATGATATGATAAGGGGATAAAATTGTCTCACTATTTTGGATAGTTTGTTCAATGTATGTCTGTGCATTTTCATATGAAATGTTCAGTCGAAGGATAAGGAAGAAACAATCAATGTATGTTTATGTCATCATCTCAACATTACTTACTAACTTCAATCAGTCAGCGCCGTAGCCAAGAGAACTCTTCTATTTCAAGATGGGTACGATCTTGGCTGCCATGATGCAAAATGGGTTTAGTGAAAGCGTACCCTCTGGACACTAATACCAAAAACGGCTTATCATGTCGGATATGGGAGACCAGATATGCATTAACTACACTACCATCATTAGTACATTAGTAAATTCCACGATTCACATTAATCCCAAGCGGCTATATTTTTCTCTGCAATGATTTTTGTGGGTTTTACTCTAACAAGCACTTCTTCTTTAGTACTATTTCTTCTACCATAGGCTTCTGCATTCCCTTTTCCCATATATCGTTCTGCTATCTTAGTTGCCCACTTGAAAAGCTCCTTCTGTTTACAATGTTTTATCTCTGCAACGCCAAAGGCTGTTACAAAAGAGAATGGTGGAGTTTGATCATCAACACAGATACTTATTCTATTGTCGCGATTAATGTTTTTTGATTTGATTGAATTATGGTGAGTGGTAAAAATAATATCTTCAATATTATTCTCCCCATCGTCCAATACAAACCAAATTGGGACAACATGGGGACTTCCATCTTTTTTAACTGTTGCAAGCTTTCCTGTTAATGTGCCTTGCATAAGGAAATTCCGTATTTCATTTTTGGACATTTCTGTCATTATTATTACTATTTTAAAGCTCTTTTTGAGTTATAAAGTTCTTTGAATCATTGTAATATACGTATTTCGTGATCAAATGTTTAAATCTAATTTCGAATTGGGTACAAGAAGATTTTATAATTTCAGCTATAAGTATGGCAATATCTGTCAATGCTTTCTTTGTACAACATTTTAACAGCAATTTCTATTAACTCCTTTTCAGTATAAGGATCGGGATGAATATCTGTATATCTTGTTAATAGTGACGACGTTATTTTCTCAGTACAGATACTGGAAAGACGTCTGGTCCAATGCTAAAATCGTCAGCTAGTGTAACGATTCTTAGTGGTGATGGAGGATGAGGACGATATACCTCAATAAGTTATCAGTAATAAAAAAGTTAGAAGCCTTTTTGTCTTATTTGTAGACAAAAGTACTATTTTTGAGTTAAGGCCTGTACTGTAGGTTCAACCCTCTCAGCCTCAGCCATACTAAAGCAATGGGTCGACATGAACTGCTCCGCTCCTCCAATCCTGTTTCCCCATTTTGGTAACATATCCTTCACGCAGTTTTCGTTGATTGCATCAATATATTTAGAAAAGAGCAACCAAGGATTATCGAAACTTCCTACTTGTTGAGCAACCTTGCTAAAAAGGACTTCTTGATTCGCTTTGCTCGCTGCCTTTTCTAGGTCCGAGACAAATTCCTTCTGTATTATTACATCATTTGTTGTTCCCAATCTGGTAAGATGCCCAGCAACGATTGTGTTAAAGTCATAGTTGTTTAGTGCTATATCGTGAGCTTTGATAAAGCCTGCTACATCTTTAGCTATTGCCAAATATGGAAACGGAACCCAGCCAGGAAATACGATATCGACTAACATGAGAACCTTTTGCTTTGGAGCATAGATAGATATGTTTCCGGGTAGATGGTTATTACCATAGTAGTCCAAATTTAGCGTTTGGTTTCCGATCTGCAATGTATAATTCTTGGAAAAACTTACTGTGGGTATTGGCGGTACGATAGAAGCATTTTTGGCTACGCTTTTCGCCCTTTGTAATTCCCCGGCTGTTTCTTGCTGAGCTATATATGTAGCATTCTTTGGAAATATCCCTGCAGCGCCAATAGGATCTAGATGAGTGTGGCTATAAATCACATAGGCAATAGGCTTGTTAGTCACTTCTGCTATGGCTTTGAGATAGTTTTTGCCAATGGAAGGAGGGGCATCTACTGCTACTACGCCTTTTTCTGTTACTAGAAATATGGTATTATAAGAACCGTCTGTAACCCAATACAAATGGTCACGTATTTCCTGAACCAAATAACCCTTTGGAGGTATTGCAGGTCCTTTTGCTGCTTCAGGTATTTGCTGCGTCGTGACATTATTACTATTGGATTCTTTTATTGTTGAGGATACAAACTTAAGATATGCTGTTTCTTCATCTTCCACAGATGCTAAAGCATTAGGATTATGAATTGGCAGAGGAAGTATTGAATCGCTACTAGACGAAAAGAGTAAAACTGATAGAATTGCTCCCGATATAACAGAGTCTATTTGCCTTCATCATTTTGATAATGCATTGCAGGACAAAATTATTTAAGTTTGATGGTAAGTAGTCCGCTTTAGAGTGCTTTTCAGACTGGTATAGTTGCTTAGCGCTTTGTCAGCAGCAAGGTTTTTAATGAAAGAAATACGATATGGAGAAAGTAAAAATCTGCTTACTATAGATTGGGATATTATTATTAGTCTAACTCGTTATAACGTGTGAACTTGGTTTAGTCGAATATTTCAGCATCGTTGAGGCACTTGGAATAATTGCTACAATGCTTATAGTCATATTTCGCAAGGAAACAAAGGCAGACCCTATCAGTTGATATCGAAACAAACATTCTCAAACATTCTCAATGATTCGGACTACAAAATACATGGGATGGCCAGAGCTAATTAAGGTAATAAGCAATATTCAATCAAAGCTGGTACCTGAGGTGGCCTATACTTATCATATTTTATACACTTTTGCACACGCATTTCATGTGTGACAAAGGGTATTAAGCTACAACAATTGGGCTGGATGGATGCGGTGGATGAAAAGTGTTTTTGAACAAGGCACAATAAGTGAAATATCGAAAATATGGAAGTAGAGAAATGGCTTGATCCCGCCTTCCAGGAATTCATTAACAAGGAATTATCTACTCTGGCTAAACTATGAGAAAATAAAGTTCAAGATTTAAGCAGGTAAGGACACGGGGCCAAAGAGAAATCTCAAACAGGCTAAATAATAATGGAAGATACTGATAATGGAAGATATAATGACGAACTGCAGACTTTTTCAATGTCTTAATATTCTAATATAGAGATAAGATATACAATGGTTGAAGTTTTATGTTATTCTTTGGAAAGATATTTCATGCCAGTCCTACAACTGCCTGACATAACATTATAGCAAATGCAACCATCCTCGATTCTAGCATTTTGAAATGAAATTGGGTATTGTATATCTGATGCATCACTATTTGGTATTAATGTATTATATGGTCTATAAACTATAGATTGAGAATCTGAAGGATTATCTGATAGGCCATACATAAGCTGCGAGATTTCTGCATGATATCTTATAGGATAAGGAAAATTAGCTATCTTATTCCACCATTCTATTCCGGTAAAATGATTTGATCCTTCAAAAGCAAATTGCGTATTCAAGTATAGAGCAAAGCTTTCAGTTTGGTTAGTATTTCGATCCTTCATAATATAACTAATAGATTGTTTCTGAGAATTCATAACAATTTGACGAAGGTATGAGTGGCCTACAACAGGTGTAATCTGTTTAAATTGGTATTGGTTTACACCATTAAATATAGCATCAAATTTTCCGTCGTTATTAAATGAGCATATGAGATTAAGCTCAGCAGGAATATTCTGCCTATTAAAGATTTCAAGAAGATATAGCATCCATGATTTATCTGGTATTTGGTTGCCCAGATCTTCAATCAGTGTTATAATGTCAGATACACTAATAATTCCTCTAGGAAAAACAGGCTTGTAATAATCATGAATACAACAGAGGGAACCAACCCAGAAATGCAATACAATAAAATTATGTATCCTCTTGATAAACCTGACTTTTTTTGGTCATTAGCAATGTGTAAGCATATAAATATGCCATTACGAACTAAGATTTGAACTAAGTAATGACTAAAAATGGTAACTTGGAGGCGTCCGTTTCCGAAGCAGGGCAAATTAGAAAGAGAAACGAAAACCCAAAGGAAAGAGAAACGATATTCATTTTATGTGATACTTGTTTTTGGTGTGCAACATACTTCGGTAATTTAATGGTGCCTGCTGAGGATCGATGTCCTAATTGTTTAGACACAGAACTTTCGAGCTTTCCGATATTATCCAATGAATCATTTACCTTTGATTATAATGAAATGCGTGGCGTCGAATTAAATTTTCATTCTAGAAAGAAAAAATAGTTCTAGAATTTACGTAAAAGTATGAAAATAGCTACGCCATCACTACCTGGCTATCGGCGCTCAGATTAAGGGAGCACTAGTTGTTATCATTGTGGCTTTTGCCATAACAGTTTTTTCTTTACAAAACCTCTTAGCTTCTGTAAAGATA
>DATDLD010000169.1:0-25235 GCA_036519475.1 Candidatus Nitrosopolaris sp.
AGTGATTAAGAATTCGCCTGATTGTATTAATGGTCTAGTTGTCATTGACAATTCGGTAGAGCAGACTATATGGCTTGACATAAATTTAAGCGGTTCTATGTCTTTTTTCCTTTCTGATATTGGCCATTTTATTGTATAAAAAACATTAAACATTGCAAGTGATATTGTTGTAGGCTTAGTATAGAAGACTATATTACTCTAATTTATGGATGAAGTTAAACATAAACACATGGACAAGGGCGGCTCAATTGTCTTTTCTGAATTTTTGTGGAATTAAAAGATTTTGGAAACACTTAAAGCATGAAATATCAATGCGCCACCATTTATCTTCAGCTATAATTTACTGCAAAACAACCCGAACTAAATTAAGTTTCATGATTTTAAGAAAATCTACGAAATCTTTCCATCGCTTATTAAAAACTCGTGCAAAAATGGGGTACGAGGTTATTGTTGTAATAGTATTTCGCTGACAATTTGTGTTAACTCGTTTATCTTTTGTTTGCTTTCACTACCGTCCTTCATGTGCCTGACAGTTATCTGACCCCTATCGATTTCTTCAGGTGCAATAATCAATGCTATAGTTGCTCCTTTTGCGTATGCATCATCAATTTGCTTTCGTAATGACCTACCCTGAATATCATAATCTGCAGTTATTCTGTCCCTGCGCAAATTTGAAACTATTTCTAGGACTTTATATTTGGCAGCACTTGATGTAGAAGCAACGTAAACTAATGGTTTTGATATTTCTTTTAGAATACCATGCTTTTTCATTGCTATCATTATCCTTTCAACCCCACCTGCAGCACCCGAAGCACCCATGTCTTTTCTTCCGAATGCTGCAGTCAAGCTGTCATATCTACCGCCACCCACCAATGTTCCTAGCTGAAGTGTAGGATCAGAGGCCTCAAAAACGATTCCAGAATAATAATCTAGACCACGCACTATTCCGAGATTAATTCGAGCATTATTAACCCCTCGTGCTTTTAATGAATCCATGAGTCTAGACAGTTTAGTCCAGTTGGACAAATATTTTACATCACTAGCTGAGTACACCTCCTCAGGACTGCCTTTGATATTTGAGAAATCAACTAGCCTACTCAATAATCTCGAATCAATTTTATTTTCGTACTCATCAATTACTGATTTTGTTCCTTTCTTCGGTACTTTGTCGACTGCCCTGAACATTGCAAGAATAGTATTTCGGTCGGAGATACCCAGATTATCCTTAATATACTCTTCAACCAACTGCCTGTCATTTATTTCAATAATAACGTTCAGTCCTAGCTTTGCTAAAAAAATTGAAACGAATTGGATTATCTCAGCATCTGATTCAGGATTAAATGAGTCATAAATCTCTACATCCCACTGATGAAAGTAACGGTATCGAGCAGACTGGGGCTCATCATATCTCCATACCCCTGCAAAAGCTGCAAGTTTGACAGGCATTTTCAAATCCCTTCTTCGTGATATGAAGCGTGTTAAACCAACAGTAAGGTCAAACCTTAATGCAATGTTCCTATTGCCCTTATCACGGAAGCTATAAATTTCATCGAAAATTGATGCGCCACCCTTAGCCTCTAATGTGGCAAGCATTTCTAGTGGAGACGGCTCCACTACCTTAAAGTTAAATAAGGTTATAGTATCAAGAAATTTATCCTTGATGTAATTGATACTAGAGAACTCTTCTGGCTCGATATCTCTCATTCCACGAGGAAGTTCCAAATTCACAATACAAGGCACCTGGTGTTAGCATTTAGATTTTACGATTGGTTATTAAAACCACACAGTTCTGAAGTTTATTATGTCATGGGTAAAATTTCGCCACCTAGAGCATACGTCAGACTCCATAATTGAGGCTTATGGAGAAAATTTGGAGCAAGCTTTTGAAAATTCTGCCTGCGGCCTAATTGATACTATGTTCGATCTCTATTCTATCTCTCACATTCTACAGATTAAAATTGAGATATCCGGATATGATCTGAAGAGTCTACTTTATGACTGGCTAGAGAGAATTCTGTTACTTGTTATTCTAGAAAAAATTGTATTATCAGATTTCAAAGTTAAGATTGTTTCAAATGATAATAAATTTTTTCTGTCTTGTGTTGCAAAAGGAGAATCCTTGAACTTAGAAAAACATGGTTACAAAGTGGAAGTTAAAGCGATAACTTACCATGAAATGGAAATCAAGATGGAAAAAAATAAGGTTATTATTAAGTTTTTATTAGATCTTTAATATCGTATCGATCTAAAGTCTCATTGATAATAGCCAATTAAAAAATCTTAAATATGAAATCGCTCCTGTATATCGTAGGAACCATGAGTGACGAAAATAAAACTTCTAGTATGCATGTGGGCAGCAACAACTCAACTCTCTTGGAGCTATCTGAGAAAAATTTTGATGAAATTGTGGATGGTAACAAGCCTGTATTAGTAGATTTTTGGGCAACATGGTGTGGGCCTTGCCAATTTATGCTTCCAATCTTCGACAAGTTAGCGAAGAAATATGGAAACAAAATCACATTTGGAAGACTAAATGTCGATGATAATCAAGGAGTGGCTATGAGATTTGATGTATATGCAATTCCTACATTTATTGTTTTCATGAATGGAAAAGCTATTGATAGAGCTGTAGGTGCAGTGGGAGAAAAGGGTCTCGAAGGACTATTACAGAAGTACCAATAGATGATCCATTACAGACATTGTATAATTCGAGTTAATGCTCTCAAATATATCCGAAGGCTGGGTCTGCTGCCCTCTTAAGAGTAACAATCTTATGAAAGACTTCTTTTTCAGCTTCGTTTAACCGATAGGTAAAGCGTTCTAGGAGAATCTTGGCCTCCT
This sequence comes from Candidatus Nitrosopolaris sp., assembly GCA_036519475.1. Taxonomy (GTDB): domain Archaea; phylum Thermoproteota; class Nitrososphaeria; order Nitrososphaerales; family Nitrososphaeraceae; genus DATDLD01. The sequence continues at coordinate 2,842 of DATDLD010000169.1, forward strand.
TGCTGTTTAAGTCTGTGTAAAAGATATCGCCTTCATTAATTTGTCTGCCAATAGAAGGACCCCTGATCGAAACCGCAATCTGCATTCCTTGTACTGCCTCATCCATTGTTTTCCCCTTTTCCTGAATTTGATGTACAATGCCAATCTTCTTTCCAAATTGATTTATGATTGGGACTTTGTGGCGAAGTGTTCCGACTAATATTTCTGCCCCAAAGACTGCTGGATCATTACGTCTAAATACAAATCCTTTCATAAATTCGAATTTACAAACTGGGTGTATCTCATTAAACAGAATGTATTCCTCATGTTCTTTTTGATATACAACCCACTCTGTATAATTGCGAACTAGATCGTAAATTATTTTTCCGGTAAAAATCTTTGTTTTCCTCTCTTGCGATTCCTTAAGTGCATCATCCAAAATTTTAACATTAAAGCCTAGTATTACCCCTAGATACCTATCTTTATCTTGTACCGCTGATGCTGCAATTATATCTCTCCTTGTTATGTGGCCAATATCTGCGGTCTGAATCGGGATACGTGCTTTCTTTAACAGATCCGTGATTGCTTCAAGTGAACCAATTGTGTCGCACTTTAGGATTATTCCATTAGAAGTAGTATTGACAATGGCACTCTTAATTTCTGATTCTACCATGGCCCGTAGCTTCTCTTCATCCTCTTTTCTCTCAATAACGTACAGAGGACTACCAACCAAAACGCCATCCAAGTCAGGGGATGTTATTTTTAGACCTGCCGCTGAAACTACCTGATTAACTGGTTTGAATTTATCTCTGGGATCACGCATCTCATCAAGCGGTCTTGGTACAAGTAATGCCTTGATTTTTGTGACAATAGCGCTATTCTTCTTAGCTACCATGATACTATCACCTTGATTTATAATGCCGTCCAACAAAATAATATTGGCAGACGGCCCTAGTCCTACCTCTTCATCAATTTCAAGAATTAGTCCCTTAGCAGTCCCTTCGTGCCGTTCAAGCCTCTTTCCCATATACTGCTGTGCTAGACCTACCAAAACCGCTAGTAATTCAGGAATTCCAGCGCCTGTTGTAGCACTTACAGGCACGATTGCTAATTCCTTTGTAAATTCTTTGACACGCCAGAACACTTCAGAATTATATCCTAACCTTGAAAGAGAACCTACTACATTGTAGATTTTCTGATCTAAGGCCGTCTGAAGCGCAATATCGTGTTTGGTTATTTGGTCACTAATTAGCAGATTGCTACTCTTTGGCCATCCGGGAAGCATATCTAGCTTATTTAAGGCAATAACGAAAGGAACCTTCCTTTTCCTGAGGATCTCGATACTTTCAATGGTCTGTGCTTCAAATCCTTTGTTTATATCTATCACTACAATTGCAATATCTGCTGCGGACCCACCGCGTATTCTTAGGTTTGCAAAAACCTCGTGGCCCGGTGTATCAATTACTAGTAGCCCTGGGATTTGAGTCCCCGATTTAGCCAATTTTTGATAAAGCGGGCCTGTGATATCTTTAATTGTATCAATCGGAAAGAAACTTGCTCCAATATGTTGCGTGATTCCTCCGACTTCACGCGTCTGAACTGCAGTGCCTCTTATCTTATCTAATAATGATGTTTTTCCAGAGTCTACATGACCCAATACAACTACTACGGGTTGGCGAAACTGCACTTAGCTACTATTGAAAATGACCTGTGACTCTTTTATGAAGCTTTCAGATGAATCTGATGCGTGAATAAGGTTATCCGTAATCCCGAGGCCAAAGTCGCCCCTCACGGTACCCGCAGCAGCATCATAGGAGCTTGTCGTGCCTACCATACTTCTAACTGCCCTAATAGCATTATTGCCTTCAAGAATACATGCCACCACCAAGCCAGATGTAATGAACGAGACTAATTCACTGAAAAAAGGCTTTTCTCTGTGTACAGAGTAAAATTCTTTAGCCTTTTCTTCGCTAAACTCATATGATCTAATATTTTTGATTTGCAAACCCTTTTCTTCAAATCTAGCGAGGATTTTGCCTACCAGCTGACGCTTAAAACCATCGGGTTTTAGGACAATAAGAGTTTGTTCAATAACCATGATGCTATTTTTTCACTTTTACGCCACCCTTTACGTATTTAGTAGTCCACTTTAACTTTCTTGGATCGCGTTTCAATTTCCGTAGATTTTTTTTGCATTTATCTGAACAAGTCCATTGAATAGAACCGTCATTTCTTACAAACATAATTCCGTGTCCTGTGGAGACGTGTTTTCCACAAAAGAAGCAATTACGTAAAGATGTTGTAATTTTACTCATAAAATTGTATTACCACTATATCCATATACCGTTCTACTTTATTTTACGTGCTTCGCGCTCTGTCTCGCGAAGCATCAATATATCGTTCATTCTTATTGAACCCTTGACGTTTCGAGTTAAGATACGGCCTTTATCCTTCCCTTCCAACACTTTAACCCTAACCTGAATCACCTCGCCTGCAATACCTGTTCTCCCCACAATTTGAATAACCTCAGCCGGAGTTATCCTTTCTTCTGCTGTCTTGCTCAACTACCTGTACTTACTCCTTCTTAACTTTCATACTCGCAATAGAACTTATTACTTGTTCAACCATATGCTGGGCTTCTCCAGCATCTAGAATTGCGGCAGCTGCAGAACCAACATCTATGCCAAGAGAGGCTCCTAGCTGCAGTTTGCTTGGGACAAATATATACGCCGTGTTTCTCTCCTCGCAGAGAATTGGTAGGTGTGCAACCACCTCTGGTGGTTCTACGTCTTCAGCAATAACTACAAGTCTGCTACTACCACGTTCTATTGCTTTTGTTGTTTCATTTGTGCCCTTTCTGACCTTTCCGCTTTGTTTTGATAATCGGACTGCTTCGTAAACTGCATTCACAATATCTTTAGGAGTTTCGAATTTTACATAGTAAGGTTTACTCATATATTATTTATCACCCATTGGGATCATCTTATTCTGCTGTTAGGAAAAAGCATGCGTATTAAAAATGTTATCTATTTGCGGCGTATTAATTATCGCTCTAGATTGTTTATAATTAATCTTTGATACTCTTCAACTTTCGAATCAAGCAGCAATTTATCAGTGGATTCTGCATACACCCTAATTATTGGTTCTGTACCACTAGGCCTTATCATAATCCAGGTCTCATTGTCTACCCAAATTTTGGCCCCATCTATGGTTTCAACTCGTTTAGGGCTGCCGTGCTGCAAACATAAATTTATGATATTATTGGCAAGTTGTTTGGTAGAACATACAAATTTTGATTTATATTGGAAAACGTTTCTCAGAGAAGAAATCATATCAGATAATCTTTTATTCTTTGATGCTGCTAGCATCTCCAAGATGAGGGCGGTAGCAAGGGCACCATCCCTTACCTGATTTAATTTCCCATACATAAAACCGCCATTCTCTTCAAGTCCAATAACCGCTTTACGTTTTATCATTTCTCTTGATACATCAACGCTTCCGACTTTCGTATAAGTTACCTTCGATCTCTCCTCTTCTACTACCCACGTCAGAACCATGGATGTATTAATAGGACAGACAATTTCTGTACCCTTATGCCTTGTTCTTAACAAATGTCTAGCTAATAATGCTCCAGTCTTATCACCGAAATGTACTGTTCCTTTGTCATCGCAAAAAATGGCGCGATCCCCATCGCCGTCATATGCTACACCGAAATCAGCCTTCATCTTCCTTACCATATTGGTTAGTACTCCTAAATTATCTGATGTCGGTTCTGAACCACGACCAGGAAAATTTCCATTTATATTGCCATTAATAATAATAACCTTACACCCTAACTTTGTTAACAAGAAAGGTGCAACTAGTGCCTGGGCACCATTGCCTGTATCCATTACAATGGTGAAGTTACGGTCTTTAATGCTACCGATATCTAACAACTGCAAGGTTGATTCAATATATGAGTCGATTACGTCAGTGTGAACATACGCTCTTCCGAGACCATCGACTTTGGAAAATTCTTTTGTATAGTAGATCTCTTCTACTTTCAACTCGTCGGACCTCGAAATCTCTACGCCGTCTGATGCACATGGTTTGATGCCATTATACTGAGGAGGATTGTGTGAAGCGGTTATCATTATTCCTCCACGAAAGCCAAGGTACTTTGCTCCGTATTGTAGGCATGGCGTAGGAATTAGTCCCGCATCTGCCACATCTAATCCAGCGGAATTGACGGCCGAACGCACCAATTTGGACAAAATTGGACTTGATACCCTTCCATCGTATCCTATAATAATTGGTCCTTCTTTAAAGTAAGAAGCAAGAGAGTATGAAAGATCGATTATGCTACTAAGGGTAAGTTCTTTACCAAATACTCCTCTAACACCATTAGTTCCAAATAATCTTGATCTGTGTTCTTGCAATTTTGGTTACAATTTATCAGAATTAACAATAGATAAATTTGGCGGCCGATTAAACTAAATACGCTAGGCGGGGGTTGCCAAGCCTGGCCAACGGCGCAGGTCTCTTTCTCTTAAAAGAAATAATAGAGGAAAAGTGGGCGAAGCTTAGAATGAGCCAGGTAAAAAAAGAATATACTCCTACAACCCTGTTCCTTAGGGATTCGTGGGTTCAAATCCCACCCCCCGCACTCCTTAATTGGTGTCGTAAATTGGCATAGCTCGCAAATTATCACCTATTTGTTGGATTACCATATAACATTCTATAAACAGAATACTTATGCATAAGCCGGCGAATACTTGCTAGGTGGTGAGCATTTTCTAGCGAGATTCATAATGCGCGCTTATTATTACCTAGTGATTTCTTAGCCTGACTTATTATTATGAATGAAACCTGTGGAATTGAGATTGGCACTATATCTATAATGTAGCAGCTGGTAATCAGATATATGAGCTCTTTGGTCAGAGATACTAGAAAATTGGGTCATGGGGGAGTTCATTTTAGATCTATTTCTTCGGACTTAAAGTGGGTGCTACGTATACTTCATTCCACGCTAAATCCAAAATTCATCTTTACAAAGTCATGAGTCCTTTTAGGATAGGAAATCGTATAATATCTCGAAGTTAATTCTGACCTCTTTTTCAAACTCAGTTAAATCTTCACTGTTCATAGCACCTTAATGCAAAGATTCTTTTGTTTATGGTCTTCATAATGAATTCCACAGAAATCATTGCTACAATCATAACAATGCCAATTGGAGAGAGTATAGCACACTACACACTTTCCTATGGGCTTGTTATAATCATAGTCCTTTCTTGGTTTTGCAGGCTTTTGTGGCTTTTGTTGCTGTTTCATAAAAGATGAGCTCTAACTATATAGTATTTGAAGAAATTCATTGACAAAAAGACTTAATCCTCAAAAAGCATTGTTTATGCATTGTGGGAGTATTCAAACATTTGAATAATGTCTTAATTAAATGTTTGTTTATAGTGCAAGGTTTATGTTTGTCTCAGCCTACCATCATAATCGAAGCATGACGAATACTGAAAAAACCTTGGCAGAAATTACAGTTATTGGGAAGGACCGTAAAGGAGTTGTTGCTGACATCACCAATTTCATCTTCAAGAGTGGCGGTAATATTGAACAAATTAAACAAAAAGTGGTCCGAGGACTTTTTGGAATGCACCTGGAAGCATCATTCCAAAGTATTAATCCGCTTATGCTTGATGATGGTTTAAAACAACTATCTAGAAGATTACAGATGGAGATTAAAGTTCATTATGAGGAACCTACTAGAGTTAAAAATGTCGCTATCCTAGCCAGCCGCGAGGATCATTGTCTTCTAAAAATTTTAGATTCAAACAGAACAGGTGGGATCAAGGCCAATCTCCCAGTTATCATTGGTAGCGACAGTAGTTTAAAATCAATTGGAGATAACTATGGCATACCATTCCATACAGTTGCTTACACAGATGAAATAGAACAAACGGAGAACAATATATTGCAACTAATTGAAACATATAACATTGATCTAATTGTCCTTGCCAGATATATGCGGATTCTAAGTCCCAATTTTGTTTGGCGGTATCCCAATCGCATTATCAATATTCATCCCTCACTGCTTCCTGCCTTCCCTGGAGCGTACGCCTACGTACAAGCATATGAAAGAGGAGCAAAGATAGTCGGATGCACAGCTCATTTTGTAACCGAAGAGCTAGATCAAGGTCCCATTATATGCCAAGATTCATTCAAAGTTTTTGAATCTGATACTTTGGAAAGTATCAAGAAAAAGGGACAGGCCTTAGAGGCCTCCACCCTTCTCGAGGCAATAAAGTTATATCTCGAAGGAAGATTAGAAGTATACTGGGGAAGAGTCTACAGAAATTAAATTAGGTTTGGAATAAGTTCGTCTACAAAGTTGATATGCATGTATGGCATGCCTCTTTCTATCAATGTCTATACCAATTTATGTAATTACTGACCGTGAATTTAGGAGTTCCATCAAAAAGACATCTCTAGCAATCATTCCCGTGGGGTCGCTAGAGCAACACGGGGAGCACTTACCGGTTTCCACAGATTCTCTAATAGTCGATTACATCGCAAGAAGGGCTGCAGAACAACTTAGATCTTTTGTCTTGCCTGTAATTCCCTATGGTGTATCTTATGAGCATAAACCAATGTTTAACGTTTCCTTAAGCAATTCTACGTTATCTAGTGTAATGTGTGATATATGTTCTTCCCTTTCAGAAAATGGAATAAAGACCATAATAATATTAAATGGTCATCATGGAAACACTGGGGCGCTACAATACATAGGTCAAATTTTAGATGGAAAAATTTCCACTAGTAGTACTGTATATGCTATAAATTATTGGCACTTGTTGCAAAGTGATTTTGACCACGCAGGTTATGTAGAAACTTCACTTGTTCTGGCAATATCCCCGGAATTAGTCAAAATGAATAAGGCAAAGCCTAATTCTAAGAGCTTATTAAAGTCCAAGGTGGCCTACTCTAGTATTACTACATCTCCGGGTGCACTTCCAAGGATAACGGGTAATGGAGTATGGGGTGACCCTAGGAATGCTACTGCAAGAAAGGGTAAGCAATTTCTTCATGAAATTATAAAAAAACTAATCCAAACAATTCTTGAATTGGATTAGCCTCTGAATTTGCAATACTTTATTTGAAAAATGTCTGGATAATGAAATTTTAATATATACCTACCTTGTGCTTTACCTGTAGGTAGATATAGCGTTGTCAGTAGATATGGCAGTTAAGGTTCTTGATGAGAGCCTAGGCAAAGTTGTGCTGATAAAATTAAAAGGCGGAAAGGTTATCAGAGGTAATCTCCATGGTTTCGACCAGCACATGAATTTATTACTAGAAGAATCGGTTGAACTGTTAGAAGATAACAAGTCGAATGACTTGGGAACTATTGTGGTTAGAGGGGACAACGTCGTTATTATTTCGCCCCCTCCCGTGTAGTAGCACATTACGGTGAGATAATACGACTAAGGGCACTACCTCAATGGGTAAGTTTACCCGAAAAAAAACACATATTAGATGTAGAAGATGTGGTCACAATTCTTTCCATAAAAGAGGAAAACAGTGCGCAAAGTGTGGTTATCCTGACCCAAAAATGAGGAAATTTAATTGGATCAAAAGACCAGGCTCTAGGATTTAGGAATTCTGGATCCAAACTTTCTTCCAAGCAGTAAATTCAGTAAAAAGACTTAACTGTTTGTATGGCGCCTTTATCATGGCATATATGCTATTGGCTGAAGAAATCCTTCTGATAGCGAGTTCTTCCCTGGCTGGTGTCCTATCAGCGATAGCTCTTGGAAGGATATCTAAAATTAAAAAAAGTTCATCTGCCAAGAACCGAGAAAAGTTAATGAAAACATCGGATGCTGCAAAGTCCGAGCTTCAGTCATTACTCTTTGAAAAAAGTCTAGCCTCCGAAGCCATTGCACATTCTTATGAGGCAGCTCAAAAACGTAAAATTGATCTGGCTGAACGTAACAAGTTATTGTTAAAATATCGGCAACAAATTAGCTTTTATAACAAAAAAATTGAAGAATTGCAGTCAGTGGCTGATTTAGTCGAACTTTCCCAGGGACGTGACAGGCTTGTCTCGTTAATAGAAACGAAGATTACGGCTATAGATTCCAAGCTATTCGAACTCTCACAGCGACTCGGAATATCTTTGGAGGCGTTCAAAAGACACCAGACAAATTTTGTTAAGGAAGAAAGCCTCCCTCCTGATCTAGCAACACCGCCAGATGTCACAGTGAAAACATCTACTCCTAAGGATGCACAGATCGCAAGTCGAAGTATAGAAAGAAGTATAGGCGACATGCAAGAAGAAGTCATTAAGGCATTAGCTGGGTTAGAGAAAGCTAGTATTGATGATAACCGCGTTTTAGAACCCAAGACAGGAGAAACAATATCTGGAACAACCCCTGTAGCTATAAATATGAAGAGGGACGCTTTAGCGAATTTGTACAGCTCGCAAATAGAAGTTTAAGATTAATGGACCATTTAGAGAATTATCTCGCCTAGATTTGTGAACAGCACTTTGATGTCATATTACCAGTATTATTGTTCTTGTACAATTAATGGATCTTTGAAGAATCTTTTATCAGTATCTAAAAATTAGTTGTGCTTTTGTGCTTTATGCCAATAGTAACCTTAGCGTACGTGATTTGATGATTGCTGATGCTCTGACAATACTTTTTCGCAAGTGAAATTTTTTTCTGCAATCTTCAATCAATAGCATCAGCTATCGATGGATCTTAATCTTGGTTCAAAAGCTCGAAATCACATAAAAGATTAAAGTTAAGTTTTCTATACTGTTTGATATGCATTCCAAGTCTCTATTGCAGAGTGCTATTTGTGAGCTTGCGGTAGATGCAGTAAACCGATTCGTAAAGGATAGCCAGTGTATAGGTTTAGGCAGTGGCAGTACAATGGCCGTTCTCATAAAAGAAATATCGAAGTCCGTAAACATGGAAACGTTGAAATTTACGGCTACTTCACTGCAAATAAAAATAGAGGCTGAAAAATACGGCCTGGACGTAGTCGACGAAAATAGTGTTCGTCAAATTGACCTTGTCTTCGATGGCGCTGACCAGATTGATTCCGATTTTAATATGATAAAGGGTGGTGGAGGTGCATTATCAAAGGAGAAGATACTGATTTATGCAGCCAAGAAAGTAATTATTATAGCAGATTCAAGTAAGTTTGTCGATGCGTTTAACAGGACTATCCCTATTGAAGTTCATCAATTTGCTCGATCCTTCGTTGAGAGGAAATTATACGAGATCGGTACAGCCCCGACCTTGCGAACCTTGGAAAAGGGCTATCCATATATTACAGAAAGTGGAAATATAATATTTGATACCCAGTTTGGATCATTTAAAGATCCACAGAGAAGAGAAATAGAAGTTAAGAGCATCCCAGGCGTCCTAGAGGTTGGTTTATTTACCCGGCGTGCTGACGTGTATTATAAGGCAAAATTCGATGGTTCTTTTGAAACCCTTTTGTTCTGATTCAGGCTAACAATATATTGCTTAATTTATTAACATAGAATTTAGCCAAATTATGTAAGAAGGAAAACAAGCTGAGTTTACAGAAATGAAATCAATACGCTATGGATCAATAGTTATCATTCAACAAATGGATCTTCATATGACAGTATTAATCTTGAGATTTCTGGCCTCATCATGTTTTCAGCAGGGACCTCACCAGAGCCAACCATTTTTCTCATCCTTGTGCCGCTCAACTCATTTCTGTATTCTTCTCCATGTGGACAGGTTCTCTCGTTTGCAAAGCTGATGCATTTTTTACAATAGTAAAATGCCGGAAAAAATATTGGCTCGATTCCCAAATCTGGATAGTCGCTGAAAATCTCCTGTGATGCAAAAGGTTTATAATATTCCCCTACTCCTGCATGATCTCTGCCCACAATAAAATGGGAACATCCAAAATTCTTTCTCATGATCGCGTGATGAATCGTTTCCTTAGGTCCGCCGTACCTCATCTCAGTATGAAGAGTAGCAAATAAAATCCTATTTTTAGGATAATAATTCTCTAAAAGTACCTCGTATGTTTCTAGAATTACGGTATCCTTAAAATCGCCTGCTTTTTTTTTCCCAATGAGCGGGTTTATGAAAAGCCCATCGTAAATATTTAAAGCAGCCTTCTGCAACATTTCATGTGCAATATGAGGAACATTCCGTGTTTGGAATCCTACCACATTCTCCCAACTTTTCTTTTGAATTTCCGATCTTGTCTCAAGTGGGTTCATTCTGTGATTTCGCAACGATGATCTAGGGATTCTCGCTAAAAGTTCAATCGTCCCTCCGATGAGACGATTTCCCATTCCTATAGTTTTACTAACGCCGGGGTGGTTTATATCAGTTGTATTATATATTGCCTTTGCTACGTCTAGTTTATCAAAAGAATAGACTTCCTCCACTTTAATTAGTCCAAAATTCTCATTGTCTGTACTCAAAATGACTTCTACAGCATCTTTCATCTGAGTTGCTGTTGTTTCATCGACATCCAAAATTATCGGGATAGTCCAAGGTAAACCATTCTTTAGTCGTCCAAATTGGACTATACTCCTGAACTCGTCTTCCCCTACAAACCCTTCTAATGGGCTGAAAATACCATCAGCAATGTTCTCAATGTCGTTCCTAAGATCGTCAGTTACTTTAACTGAAAGGGTCTCGTTGATATCTCGCTTTGTGGTAACAAATCGGTTTATTAGCTTATCCCCATGCGGCTTGGGTATGCTATTACCTCTCAAATTATTCTCTACTTATGTGCCGTCGAGTTGGAGCCGAGTGAAGACCACATTCTTTATGGACATCATTTTCCCACCACCATCTTCCGGATCTTGGATCCTCATTTGATCCCACCTTCCTTGTACAGGGCTCGCAACCTATACTTGGATAACCCATGTCATGTAACGTATTATAGGGGACATTATTTTTGTGTATATAATCCCAAACCATTGCAGCACTCCAGTCTGCTAAAGGATTAACTTTTACGATGTTATCGTGAGAAGAATCAACCATTATTTTCTTAATTTGCACTCTCGTTACTGTTTGATCTCTTCGCAAACCTGTTATCCATCCATCAAGCGAGCTTAGTGCTCTGTTGATAGTGTGAACTTTTCTTATTTCGCAGCAAAGTTTCCTGTTTTCTACACTCTCATACATTAAATTCAAGCCTTTAGTACTAACCATTTCCTCGACCTCTTCGTTATCTGGAAAATATACATCTAAATGAACATCATATTTTTTCCTGATAGTATCCATTAAATCGTAAGTTTCCTGATTAAGCCGTCCTGTATCCAAAGTGAAAATTCTCGTTTTTTTCTTATTAATATTAGCCATTATATCGATTATAACAACATCCTCTGCGCCAAAGCTTGAAGCGAGACCTATATTTAACCCATAGGTGGCTATGGCCCAATCCAAAACATCCTGCGCAGATTTACTCTCCATCTCATGTGCAAGTTTTTGAAGCTCGAATGGTGTAGGCTTTATAGGCTTTATAGTTTTCATCGTAATTGTATGTAATTACGTATACTGGGCATATAATTATTTGTCCATCCAATCAAGAAAACACCTAGCCTAATCCTGTCAGGTATAAAATAATGAAGATTCTGAGAAGTTCAAACTGATATGCCATGGATATCGAAATTTAAGATTTTAATTAATCGCGCCGCCAATGTTCTATTTATTAATCAGTCTCTTTCATTATATTATTGATAAAATCAGGCTGATTGTAGGAGAGATATGATTGGATCAAAATTTTTGGGACCTTGTAAGAGAATATAGCCAACTCGGTTTTGATCCTCTTCGGTGGATTCCTACATGTTCAAATGAAGTTGATAGCAAGATATTGCAGTATGCCCTAAACGGGATCAAAAGAAGTAGCATAAAGTTACTAGCTAACTGGTTCGATGCTTTTTTCTATGCCGATGGCAAAATACCCGAACTTACCAGAAGAGTGTACAGCCTCAGCGACCCTGCCACTGAAAAAGAAGTTGAAATAAAGCGAGCACTTTCATTATTTCGAATACATACAGAGATAGGAGACGATCCGGCGGCTTTATCAAGAACTCTCCAAAAATTTCTAAAACATTTCCATTCGAAGTTATTGGTAAGAAAAAATACTATGATATTAACCTCAAATCATAATTCTCAATTTGCATTGTTCGATTACATAGAATTGCACAGAGGAGACAAGGTGGGATTCACAGCGGCAAACAATTCTGCGTTACAAGTAACAGATCCGACGTTGAAGCCAGAATCTGAAACTCATAGTAACATTGCATTGACAACAGCAATAGAAAATCTAAATCTTCTGGGATGTACGTCTGGTTTCAGAGTCTTCCCTATATATGATGCGCCAAGCAAAATGTTAGACAGGATCGGGATAAATCTTGATGCGTATGCCTCACGGTACAATCTAGCGGTAGAAGATTATAGCTCTCTTAAGATAGGTAAATTCTTCTTTGGTGCAACCGCTATAGCAAATACGTTGAAAGAATTGCCCATACGATATGACCAGATTGAGGAAGGAATGAAGATAATACTTTCGAACAAATTTGGAGCTATGTCAGCAGTAAGCCTGCATATGCTAACAGAAATGGACCATGATAATATAGCCAACATTGAACGGAAGGGTATTTTATTAAAAGTCCTTTCTGCGGCAAAAGATGAAACGATAAAGAGCCTTAGTGAGCCCCATTTTTCGCTCGGCAAAATAATTTCAAAATACTGCCCTAACTTTGGTCTAGACTTTGACAAGCATGCCCACATAATTGCAGTCTACCCTGTCTCTACGGATGGGATTTTTGCATTAGAAAAACTAGCACAGCTTACAGATGCGTCCATTGTAATCAACGACGTCCCGATGAAGAATGAAGCAATTGCCAGGTATGTGACAGAAGAATTTCTAATGGAAAATGCCACGTCATCCTCAACTAGCTGTCATCTAATAGTTGCGGCAGAAAACATAGCAAATTTGATTGTAGAAGAATTACGAAAGACCAACTTTGACCCAACAATAATTGGGTCCTTTTCAAAAAAGGGAACGCCTCATGTGGAAATTGAAAATAGCGTTAACCAATATCTAGCTTTGAAAGCTAAAATGGTCCGACCAAATCCCATAAGATGACACATTTCAAATTCTAAACCATCATCTTTACTGATAGATGACATAATTTTAAGGCCCTGCCCTTTAATTGAATTTGACACACTAAAATTACAATATCAATTATGGTGTTTGTATTTGTTTCATTTAGTAGACGAGATGAGAATATCATAAATTTTTTCACCCAGATATTTTCCAGAATTGGAATAAAATCATTTTTTATGAAACTGAAAGATTTTAGCTACAATGGTGCTTTGAACGAGATGCCATACTGATCTGCCCTCATTCATACATATTCCAAGAAAGGTAAAATCAAATTCAAACTTAATTTTAAGGATAACCTATTGCCACAATATGCATCTTTGTGCCACATATCGTAAAAATATGTAAAATATACAATACGTATGTAGATGTTTTGGTAAAAATTATACTGAGGAAAATGGCAGCATACAAGCCACGATCATAGCCAAATTCTTATTTCGTAAATTCAACAGATCTACATACTCCTCTCAAGGAGATATCTAATTATCAGTAATATTTTCTTTCAATAGTGTTAGCCATTTCGTGCTAAAATTTTCGTCTTTCCCATGAACCACTGCCTCAAATTTGGTTCGAAGTCTTTTTGTGATTGGACCTATTTTTCCATTACCGACTGTTCTCCCGTCGATCTCCCTGACTGGTTTTATCCCTGCGGCGGTTCCAGTCAAAAATACTTCATCAGCTGTATAGAGCTCATCCCGTGAAATATCACAAGTTGAAGAAGAAATCTTAATACTATTCGCTAAGGTTAAAACACTATCTCTGGTAATACCCCTAAGGGCTCCAGAGGCAATAGGTGGAGTGATAAGAATATCATCTTTCACAATGAAAATATTTTCTGCGCTAGCTTCTATTACCTTTCCATGTGAGTTGAGCATAACTGCTTCATCGAATCCTTCTTTCAATGCTTCAATCCTTGCTAGTGCTGAATTCGCATAATTAGCTGTTGCTTTGGCATGAATTGGCATAGACCTCCCGTCTAACCTCATCCACGAGGAAACGATTAGCCGTAGCCCTTTTTCTCGCCCGCCTCCTGTTAGGTAGTCATCCCACTTCCATACTGCAATGGCTACAGAAACCTTGTTAGGTAAGGGATTAACACCCATTCTGCCAAACCCATAGTATGCGATCGGTCTTACGTAAAATTCTTCAACACCATTTGCTTTGATAGTCATAAGTACTGCGTTCTGTAATTGCTCTTTAGTGTACCTAAGATCCATATAATAGATCCTGCCGCTCTCCATAAACCGTTGGATATGATCCTTTAATCGAAATACTGCTAGCCCAGTCCCAGTATTGTAACACCGTATTCCTTCAAACACTCCAGTCCCATAATGCAGGCCATGAGTAAGGATATGAATACGTGCTTCATCCCATTTGACCAAGCCTCCGTCTATCCAGATCTTTCCTTTACCCATATTATTCAGTACCGTGGATTTTCTTTCTCTTTGTATGAATAGCTTTAACTGCGTCTGCTACATTAGCATCTTCCACAATTATCAAAATTCTTGATGTTTCCTCCTGAGCATCTAAGTTAAGGATATTAATATCATGATCTCCAACAGTGCTACTAGCAGTTGATACTATTTTTGGCATCTTCCACATCAGGTCGCCAATTAGTGTGACGACTCCTCTTCCGTAAACAATTTCTACCTTTTCATGGTATGCTCTAAAATGGCGCTCGTGCCTTCTAACATAATCTGCATCAAGGAAAAGCAATCGAGTAATTTCTAGATCATCTCGTCTAAAAGGAGATAATTTTACGAACTCATGGTAACGTTTATCTTTCTCGAGGGATGCTATCAGGTATAAAGCTGCAATGCTTTCCATTCTCACAATCGCACAATTGCTCTTTCCTGTAACGATCTTTACTAAGTTGCTTTTTTCTTCATTAATCGGTATCCTTTTCTGAATCCGTGTATTATCTGAAGGGTTATTCATATTAGTGATGGCTATGGGAATATCCAGATCATTATCATCAATCTCCTTTATGGCCACAGGATCAAGAATCTTCATGCCGAACATTCCAGCTAACCTCGCTTCGTTATAAGATAGAAATCTTATATACTCTAGGTCATCCTTTACAATCTTTGGGTCAGCGCTCAGTACAGCATTATCCTTTTCAAAATCTAGCCTAATATCGTAGCTGTCATGTAATAATATGGCGGTATCGGCGGCCGTCCTGTCTGAACCGCCACGTTCATAAGTGGTTTCAATACCGTCAATAGTTTTTCCAATAAACCCACCTATAGAAACAACTTCATTATCGTCAACAAGCTCGATTAGATGGTTGTTATTCTGTTGCGATTCGTCAATCAAAAAATTCGCAGCCTCAAAGTTGTCATCAGTAATTATAGGCCATCTTTCTATATCCACATGATCTGCCTTAATCCCAGAACTTCGCATCACATAATCCATAAGATAAGACATTGTGATCTCTCCACTATATGCCAGCGTTCTGGCTCTTGTTACGTCCACGAACCGTTTATTTTCTGCAGCCTGTTTTAAGGAGATTATGACCTGTCGATAGAATTTATCGAGGTCGCCCAAAAATTGTTTGCGATACCTACGACATAAATGTTTTATAGCAATTTGTTCATAAACCTGTCTCAAAACATCAACTTCTACTGGATTAGAAGAAGCATAACTTCTCCCTACTCTTAAGGCTACATCAGTCATGGAGCATATTCGACCCTCATAATTAACGATAGGGGCTGAAAATACGGCGACGATCTTAGTTTTATTCTTCATTTTCTTGATCCTCTCGATTATTCTTGTGATTAAAATGCCGTCTACTCCAAGAGCACTGCCTCCAAATTTGGCTACTGTGACAGAGGTCAATTTGCTGTTTCGCTTCAAAAGCTACATCTTTTCCATATATTAGGCATGCTAACAGGTCAGCATGAATCTTAAATCAAGTATCCAAGGTAAATCACTTATTATTCCAACTTATCAAAGATTCTAATTCGGGTTAATCACGCCGAACAAGCTGTCAAACTCTTCGTCCTCTCCTTCCTCCGGGTTTCCTTGTCGTATCATGGGGAATTGGAGTAACATCATCAATTCTTCCAATTCTGAATCCCGCTCTTGCCAATGCCCTAATTGCTGCCTGAGCTCCAGGTCCTGGGATTCTAGGGCCTACGCCACCTACTGCTCTTACCCGGATATGAAGAGCATTGATGCCTTTACCCTTGGCTACGTCAGCAGCAGCTACTGCCGATTTCATCGCAGCATATGGGGATGACTCATATCTATCTGCTGTAACATGTCTTCCGCCGGAGCTAAACGAAATTGTTTCTGCTCCACTAATGTCGGTAATATGAACAAGGGTATTATTATAGCTACTAAAGATATGTGCTACTCCCCATCTATATTGAGTAATATCTTGGGTTTCACCTGCCATGGCAGAAAGTAATGAACAACATCTGTGTTATATTAATGTAAGGACGATTCTGATGGTGCTTGTTACAAAAAAACCAAGAATATACTCCTGCTTACGTCAGATCTGCTTTATTTTATTTTATTACATATACTCTTTTTCGGAATGGATCGTTTACCATTAGAGACTGGATAGCAAAGGAGTCAGGTTCTCAGCCTACCCAACGAATTACCTGAAAAGGATCCAGTGGGATAAGACCATGTTGGACATTTGATTCACTGGTTGGAATAATGTCTCGACAGGAAATCCTGGAAATGCCTATCACGCCTTTGTCCCCTCTTTTAATGAAATTATATATTTTCATAAGCGCCTGTCAAAAATGTATCAGCATTGAAATAGCTTAATTTAGTTCATACTACCTGACGTCTGAATACAAATCACATTATTGTCTTTATGCAGGTGAAGACATGTTATATTAGTAAGTTGAGCTCGATTTATAGATCGTGCTTATTCGATTGGTCCCAATGTACAAACTAAGCATAAGGCCCAAGTCAAATCTCGTGTGTGCCGTATTTGCCGTATATATTGCCATCGAATCTGAACATGATTACTTCTAGCTGCAATTTTCCTCCGGAGTATTCTTGCATTTGTTCACATACTTTTTTGCACAGCGTATTGTAGAATCCTGTGACACTCTTATTGTCTATAATTTCTGAAACATGCCGAGCAGTATTCGCATTTTTAACCTCCGCGATAATCGATAAAGATGATGTGCATTCTTGAGCAACTTGTGCCAAAAATTCCATACTCACATTTGAACCTTTGACATGGGTCTGTTTTACTCCCATTGCCATCTTTGTTAGCTTCCCTATAAATCCTGCTATAATAGCCTTACGAACTTTTTTATTAGCACACTGTTTTATGCTGTATCCAGCAAAATCCCCCATCTGAACGAATGAATGCTCGGGCATTAATCTCCTAAATAATTCCTTGGCGAAGTCTTCACTTCTGCCGCCGGTAGTAAGCACTACGGTGTCTGAACCCATTGCAACGGCTACATCAAGACTTTGTCTAATAGATGCAGCGAAGGACGCTGTAGAATATGGTACGACTATCCCTGTAGTTCCAAGAATTGATATGCCACCTATTATACCAAGTCTAGGATTGTCCGTCTTTTTTGCGATTTCTTCGCCTCTTGGAACAGATATGATAACACTGATCCCTCGTTTAT
This sequence comes from Candidatus Nitrosopolaris sp., assembly GCA_036519475.1. Classification (GTDB taxonomy): domain Archaea; phylum Thermoproteota; class Nitrososphaeria; order Nitrososphaerales; family Nitrososphaeraceae; genus DATDLD01. The sequence goes on from DATDLD010000169.1 coordinate 20,598, forward strand.
TCAGTTGTTTCAAAGCTAATTCCTCAACAGCTCGCTCAATCATTTTCGTAGGTACAGAGTTGATAGCAGCTTGGCCAATGTTCAAACCTAATCCTGGTTTTGTTACTCTACCCACCCCCATTCCGCCTTCAATCGCAATGGTACCTGCTTGATCTGTAAATGAAACAGTTGCACAAATCTCAGCTCCATGGGTAACATCTGGGTCATCTCCGGCATCCTTGATAACCCCACAGGTAGCAGAAACACTTGGTTTAAGTTTTGTCCATGCTATCTTCAACTCTGCAGTTTTCTGTTTAGGTAAAGAAATTCTAACACGATCAATTGTACAGCCAGTTATAAGCGCTGAAAGCGCCCCCTTTGCCGCAGCAGCAGCAGAGGTTCCTGTAGTATAACCAGTTCTTAGCTTACCTATTTCCCTTTTTCTTTCGATTTCCTCTGGAATTTCTTGTTCCTGCTCTGCTAACTCTAAATCTTTGTCCATGTTTTCCTGTTCTTTCTTTCCAAGAGACATTCTAAATCACTCACATCACAGCAATACAGTAACTTCATCTACTACAATAGTGTTGCCGGTTGCAAGCACGCAAGCACTAATTACGGGCGCCAATTCCAATTCCGCCGTCTTCCCTAAAGGATTCTTTGGCTTTCGTATCCCTATCCATTTCAGTCTTAGAATAATACATCATCTCCATAGAATTAGGAGTGTAGGATCTAATCTATCCGCAACCATATTCTATAGCTATACGTTTGACCGTATCAGGCTTTCGCGAATGGATTAGTTGCTACCTCATGTCCCGAATTGAAGAAATATTGATTATTGCTCTATATTGATTCTCTTATTTTCATATATTACTATCTTTTAGCATACCATGGATGACTGCTTAAGATAATTGTGTAGACCTTCACTTCAACGAGGAGAATCCCCTCAAAGCACTCGGAAGGAATTGCCTGAAATTTTTTTATGAGCATAATTTACAAAGATATTCATGTTCGTTAATGATTTTGACGATACTGAAATACAACTTAAATTCAGCTTATCGGGCCGCTGATTAGTCCTACTCTGATAAGCACAGGTTATTTTAATCAGTCTCGCTGATCCAGGCTTTATGCTTGATCTGCAAATAACTAATACAATGGTTGCATCGTGATTGTCTGCTAATTCTCTTGCTTTACAAATCTATAACCTTGGCTGCAATCTGTCACTTCTCTGCTACATTATTGTCGTATGTTATAAAATATTTAATATCTGTCCTCAACCTACTGAGAATTTAGCACGAGGATCGGGGTGAGTTTTAAACGACATGTTTTAGGAAGGAACAAAATATTGCTAGTCTTCTCGGATGGAAGCGACTTTATCTATCTTTTCCCACGTGAAACCTGGTTCGTTTCGGCCAAAGTGACCATACGCGGCAGTCATTTTATATTTTGGTTTTTTTAAATCAAGCATCTTAACAATTCCTGCAGGCCTCATATCAAAGCTTTTTCTTATGCTATTTTCAATTTGGTCTTCACTTACCCTACCAGTTCCATAGGTATCTATCATTACCGAAACAGGTTCAGCTACTCCAATCGCATAGGCTACTTGCACTTCACACCTTTTTGCGAGCTCTGCGGCAATAATGTTCTTAGCAACATAACGTGCCATATAACAGGCAGATCTATCTACTTTTGATGGGTCTTTTCCAGAAAAGGCACCGCCTCCGTGTCTCCCCATACCTCCATAGGTATCAGCAATAATTTTTCTACCAGTAAGTCCTGTATCTCCAGGAGGTCCACCGATGACAAATCTTCCTGTGGGATTGACCAGAAAATTAGTCTGACCATCGACCCAATTCTCGCATACAGGCCTGATAACCTTATCAATAATTTCTTCCCGTAATTCATCTAAACTCACTTCTGGAGAATGTTGGGTAGAGACTACGACCGTATCTATTCTTATTGGATTATAATCCTCATATACCACAGACACTTGAGATTTGCCATCAGGCCGAACCCAGGGTAGCTCTTTTCTCTTTCTTACCTGTGACAATTTCATGCAGAGCTGATTTGCCATAGTAATAGGAAGCGGCATGAACTCCGGTGTCTCATTAGTTGCATAGCCGAACATAAGTCCTTGATCGCCTGCTCCCTGTTCTTTATTTTTACTGGATGTCACACCCAGAGAAATATCAGGGCTCTGCTCATGTAACGAGGTTAGCACGGAACAAGTATTGCAATCGAACCCGTACTCTGGCTTGTCGTAGCCAACATCTCTTATTGTATCACGTACAACCTTTTGCGTGTCTAACCTAGCCTTAGAAGTTACCTCCCCAGCGATAAAGACAATCCCTGTCGTTGCCATTGACTCTACCGCGACTCGTGACTCAGGATCTTGACGAAGTAATTCATCTAGGATCGAATCAGAAATTTGATCACAAATTTTATCAGGATGGCCCTCGGTAACACTTTCTGAGGTAAATAGATAACGTCTAGTCATCTATCTATCAGTGGAACATGGAATCCGTAAGCAAATCATCGATTTCATTTAGAATTCTTTTTCTAATCTGATAAAGAGCACGTTATTTCCTCTTATTACAACTTTTCCATAATTTGCAAGAACATCTGCTCCATTGAATTCCTCGGCGTCTATAAGAATCAAATTCATATATGAATCAACATTACTCATTCTTCCCCGGTATTCTATCTCACTCTTCAGTCTTACTGCAACTCTTCGATTGATTGAACGCTGTAATGTCGGCAGAGGCCTTTTAGGTTGCTGCGATGGCGAAGATGAGGACAATTTAACTATTCACTGCCTTTTCAAAACACCCTGGCTACAATAAAAAGCTTCCTTTGTGTCATACGAAATCCCATTTGATTTATTACAGTACGTGTACATCTTTCATTACTGAATGTTAACCCCTTTTATATGTACAGGGTCGAAATCGATTGATTGGTTGCTTGGCGGCGGAATTCGTAAGGGGATGGTTACTGATGTATTTGGAGAAAGTGGGACTGGCAAAACTCAACTATCGTTTACTCTGTGTGCTAACGCCATTAGAAGCCTTCCTGAAAACGAAATGAAGAGGATATTATTTGTCGATACTGTAGGAACATTCAGGCCTGAACGAATTTCCGAAATCGCTGAAAAAAAGCAAAATTACCGTGTTGGCAGGGATCTCCTTAGTAAGATTTTATATGTAAGAGCTCTTTCAACTTTTGATCAGATAAATGCAACTGAAAAAATTTTGGATATTAAGCCTCTGCTAGTTGTAATAGACAGTGTGACTGCTTTATTTTCAGAGGAATTCAAGGGAGCGGCTAGACACTTAGCGTTGATGAACTTTCTGCACGAATTATCCCTGGTTGCAATTAATTCTGGATGTGCAGTACTCATAACTAATATGGTTCGGAATATTTCAGATCCCGCAATGCCTCGGCAAGGAGGATTAAATATTGATGAGCAGAAAGGAGTAGTTAAGGCAAGCTATCCATTGTATCAGCGTGAATTCATGGAGAGATCAATTTCGATCTATGCCCATATAAGATTAAGATTTGAAATTGTTAATTTACAAAGGTCTATTTTTAAGGCAAGCTTGATACAGCCAACTACGAAACAGAAAGTCCATTACAGTATAACTTCAAAAGGGATTTCAGACATATGATATAATTGGTGATTACTTATGATCTTCGCAAAACAATTACATAGAAAAAATGTTTTCTATATTCTAGGTTTAACTAGGACTGGGCTTGCAAAATAAATCGAGTTATTCAACAAGACGAATTTTAATGATAATTATTTAGGAGTAATTCCTTCAAAATTTATGAATTGTTTCCTGGACTATCTTATTGTATTACGGTGAAATAAAATTAGATTACTCATAGATCAGAAATCTAAATACTTGAATTGTAACCTATCCACTGAGCTCTTGTAGATTAAGATAAGTTGGAATTGATGGAAACTACACGATTTAACTAGCGCTCATATGCGTGTGAAGGCGACAGATATATGGTACCTATAAGCGATGTAGAACCGCACATAAGACATATAGAAATCTGATTTGTCTAAGGGATAAAGTATTTTTCTATAATTGTTGTAAAATAGATAACTTAATTATATTATATCCTGAATATTTTATATCGTGAAAAATAGCTCGACTATCCCATCAACAGCCGAAGACAAATTAGAACTATTGTTTAGACAACAAACGCAGCTAATACAGGAGATCAAAAATACGCATAATAAAATGCAAGAGATTTATGGAATCAAAGAGCCTTTTGAAGGATATAGGATATTTATGTTATCATCTGCCTTGATGCACGAAGTCATAGAATTGCAACAAGAAACGGCCTGGAAATGGTGGAAGACTTCAAAGGAATTATCTATGGAAAAGTGCCAAGACGAGGTTATCGACGTATGGCATTTCCTCATACAATTGTCGATAGAATTAAAGATGGATGCTGATACTATAGTGAGCAGATACCTGAAAAAAAATAGAGAAAACATTCGCCGTCAAGAAGAAGGCTATTAGAAAACTATCCATAACAATTTTCCCCTCATATTTGGAATAGGACTACTAGCACTTGGATATTAGGCTCTAATCTCGAATACAGGGGAGCAGTGAGCGCAAGTAGCACCGAGGGTAATCGGAAATCATATCA
>DATDLD010000170.1:0-5065 GCA_036519475.1 Candidatus Nitrosopolaris sp.
GTTCGTAGGGCGGTGCCACTGAATCTAAAACTTAGAGATGCAGGATTTCTCGCAGTTCGAAAGATAAACAGTAGAGAGTATATTGATCATGAGTATAGCGTTGCGTTTGCTATGGTCGACCACCAGATAGCTCATTTGTACATAAAGAAGGGATACACGAATCAAATCAAAAGGCTGTTAGAATCTATCGAAGGGGTAGATAAAGTACTTTGCACTGAAGAGGATAAAAAACTGTTCGGAATAAATCACGAACGAAGCGGCGAGCTGATTGCCATATCAGATAGGGATAAATGGTTTAGCTATTATTGGTGGTACGATGAGGACTCTGAGCCAGCCTTTGCAAGAACAGTGGATATACACAGGAAACCTGGCTATGATCCGCTTGAGCTCTATTTTGATCAAAAAACAAGATCAATATCATTAGATACCGATCTGATAAAAGGCTCGCATGGTAGGCCTAGGAATGATGCTACTGGAGAAGGATTTGCTTTTTATTCTTCTGATAAAAAAACGGGTCTAATACAAAATGGTACTGCTGGGACAATAGAGTGTGTGAATATTAAGGATGCATTAATTAAACTGATTTCGTAGGAGGAGTAGGGACAGAAATTTTAGGATGAAATGTCAATGGCAAGTTGTAAGTATTCTATAACGCTTTCTTCGTTTAAAGACATCGGAGAGAGAATCGACAAAACTATAGAAAGATTATCTCAACAAGGTTACGATGGATTAGAGATGATCGGCGAGCCAGAAAACGTAAACATGAAATCATTACAGGATGTCTTTCGTTCATTCAATATGCCCGTATGCGGAATAACAGGAATGTGGGGCTCGAGTAGCACAAGTGGCGCGGATAGAAGACTATTAAGCTCACTACCCCATGTTATCAAAAGCTCCGAAGTATATGTAAGACGCTGCGTTGAAATGTGTCAGTTGTTAGGAGCACAAGTGCTCAATATATGCTTATTTGCTGACGATGAGGTTCTTTCTTTTGATAGGACTCATAGTATACTTACAAAAGATCAAAAATCACGCCTAATAGACCGTGTTATACCGCTTCTCCGTAAACTAACTGCTTTTGCCAAGAATCATGGGGTCGAGTTACTCTTGGAGCCTCTTAATCGTTATAGTACGCCGTTTTGTACAACCGCAAGCGATGCTATTGATCTCGCAAACAAAATAAACCAAGATAATTTTGGGATACTGTTAGATACGTTCCATATGAATATAGAAGAGGATTCATTTGATTATGCTATTCAAAAGTCCAAAACGCTTTTGCATCACATGCATTTTGCAGATAACAATAGGAAGATGCCCGGATATGCACATATTAATTTCGGCAGTATAATGTCAAATCTAGCTAGAATTGGATATAGCGAATATATCAGCTTCGAGCCAAGTTTAACTCTTGATAACTATACGTGGATAACAAAGAATGGTTTGAACTTTATTAAAAACATCGAGCAAGCGACACGACGGGCAAGGGCACACAATTGCTGAGAAACACTCCATTTCTATGGAAATGGATGATGCTTAGACAATCAACCTTCCTAGGGCTACAAGATTGATATCGTTGGCGCATGATTTATTTATCAGAAACACGTGACAGGTAAATCTATTCAAGTAGAATAAAGAGATGCTAATCTATAAAACAGACGAAACAAAGATAGATAATGAATTTGCCCTTGATATCAAGGAGGGCTTAACAAGGACAACTAATGCTAAATACATACTGCCGAAGTACTTGTATGATTCTGTTGGCTCAGAACTATTTGAAGTGATTTGTGATCAACCTGAGTATTATCCTACACGGACAGAATTGGCCATATTAAAACAATGCTCACCACAAATCGTGAAGATGTTTAATCATCAAGCTCCAAGTATTGTTGAGCTTGGAAGCGGAAGCGCTAGAAAGACCAAAATTCTTTTAGAGCATTTCCTTTTGAAAAAACAAAACCTATATTATTTTCCGATCGATGTATCCCATGACATTCTCCAACATACCATGAAGAAACTTTCATCTGAGTTTTCACGCCTTCGCACGATTGGAATATGTGCTGATTACATTAAAGGGATTGAAAAAGCAGGTGATTTTATTGGTGCAAGAAATCCTGTCCCAAATAGAAAGTTAATCGTATTTCTAGGGTCTACCATCGGTAATTTTGAACCAAAGAACGCGAAATCATTTCTTAGAACTATAAGGCGTAAAATGGAAAAGAACGATAACCTTCTTCTGGGGATAGATCTTCTGAAAGACAAAAGGATAATGGAAGCAGCATACAACGACAAAAGAGAGATAACCGCGAAATTTAACTTGAATCTATTATCAAGAATTAATAGAGAATTAGGAGGAGAATTTGTTCTAAGTAATTTTCGCCATCATGCTTTTTTTAACCAGGATAAAGGTCGTGTGGAGATGCATCTAATATCTGAATCTGACCAGCAGGTGGTTATTGATAGAATCGGTGAATGTCTTAGCTTCGCACAGAACGAAAGAGTGCACACAGAAAATTCATACAAATACTCTCCTGCCCAGATAAGAGGTGTCGCAAATGATGCAGGCTTTACATTAAAGAAGAATTTCTATGACAAGAAAAAATGGTTTAGTTTATCACTTTTATCTCCGGCTGTTTGACGTTGATGTAGAGAAGCCAAGGTAGCTAAAATCTACTCCTAGTCATAATCAAAATCAAGGTCATGATTTAGATTTCATAAATCAATTGCACACCTGAAGCCCGAGAACAGAATTCTTTCGTGGGGTTTAAAGTAATTTCTGTAACTATTTCTTATTTGGTGAACAGGAGTTGCAAAACAGCCCCCTCTTAGGACTTTTTGGTTAATGGCCCACTTATCGGTGTACTCAGAAAACTTTGGCCTGAACCCTGGGTAAAGAGTGTACTCTGAAGATGTCCATTCCCACACATCACCTATCATATGGTAGCATCCGTAATGACTTCGTCCATCCGGAAAAGAGCCAACATCCGACGGCCCCCAAATGTAGGACTCGAGCAGATTTGCATGCTTCGTTGTGGGGATGTTGTCTCCCCAAGGGTAGGGGTTCTTTTTTTGCTCGTCTTCATTCCAACTTGCAGCCTTCTCCCATTCAGCTTCAGAGGGAATTCTCTTTCCAAGCCATCTAGAGTAAGCATCAGCTTCGTAATAGCTAACATTTGTAACTGGTTCATTAGGATTGATTTCTCTCAACCCTCGAAAGTCTTTCTTCATCCACTTGTCTTGTTTATCATCATAAATCCAATAAAGTGGAGCATTCCATTTTTGCTCTTGAACTAAATCCCAGCCATCTGCTAACCAATAACTGAATTCTTCATATCCTTTATCTTCAATGAATTTTAGGTATTCTCCATTCGTGACGGGATTAATATCGATCTTATAGGACTGGAGATAGACCTTGTGCTCCGGGAGTTCGTTATCATAGCAAAACCCATTACCGTTAAAACCTAATTCATAGATTCCTTCACCGATGGCCACCATTTCCCCGTGAGCTTGCATTTGTTTTTCACGATGAAAAGCGCGTGTGCTTCTAAAAGTAGTAGGATTGTAGTTGTCATCAGGCTGGGAGAACCGATTGAAATAATGTTGCAAGTCATAGATCATTAACTCTTGGTGCTGCATTTCATGTTGATTAGCCAATTGAATGTCATAGATTAATTCCTCTGTTAATCCTTGTTCCTCTTTCAGGAAGGAAATGACCTCCTTTTCAACATCGGCTCTGTACCTTAGAGTATCTTGTACCGTGGGACGGGGATATCTGCCTCTTTCACCTTTAGGAAGTATTTTTCTAAACTGCTGGTAGTAGGAGTTTAGATAATCTAGATTGACGTTTTTCGAGTCTGATAATTTTTTATGATGTTTCTCCAGTACCTTTTGGTAGAACCAAGTAACGTGAGCCAGATGCCAATTAGGAGGGCTACCAAAGGGGTTTGATTGCATAACTGCATCCTCTATTCTTAGAGGCTTGAAGAGCTTTAAGCTATTTTTTCTGACTCTATTAAATTCACTGAACAAATGATCTGTCGCTTCTGAGAATATCTGAGCCATCAGTAGAGAAAAAATGCACACATTATAAATAATTTGCCATGCGATCTGGGAATCTTTATTTGTTGATTCCTTTCTACGGTGTCATTATCTATTGGTACAAAAACAGCTAGACTACACTGAGGCTTTATTGGCCCATGTTACTATAGAGAACGTACTTACAGCAGAGCCTGCTACTCCTGCTATTAATGCACCAATTACTGCTTGATTCAGGAAATTGGGTAACACTGCTGAAAACCATTGTGCTATTCCTGGAAGAGATAGATATCCTATGAAGCCTATGCTAAATCCTAAAACCCAGAAAACAAACAGCGCGCCTCTTCTAGACACTTTTTTGTCCTCCTCGAGTAGAGATAATTATAAAAGCTCTATCACGTCGCGGCATCTTGTGGAAAAGATTCATATCCTGAATAGTGCGATATGATAATAAAGATGATTGTCAAAAATTTTTAGTAAATATAGCAACAACCAGAGAGGTTGCTAAAAACTCCATGAAATTATTTTTGACTTTCAAACTAAAACTTAGAAGATCTCTCAGTAATAAAATCGAAATGGACCTAAAAATATTATCAAGAATGATAAATTGTTATAACCATATTAAATAAATAGAGTAATATCTCCTAGGCGATATGCTGATGCAGAATTTTCTTTTACACTCCTATAAAGAATTATTTTTTTTGTTCAAGACCGTCAGAGCGCTGTATATTAGATCGCTTAATGAAAGTACTACAGATATAGCTAATAACAAAAACAGTTATCTATCCTTAGGCAAAAGACGCCAGATATCATTCAAAAAATTAATGGAGCTTACCTTGGAATGTAATGCAGGCAGTTCTTCTATCTGCCGTTTTCTTGGGAATCGTTGACGATGAATTCTTCAGAATATTATACGCGTTGTCCTGAGTGTGAATCGGGTCTTGTCCATGATTGTAGCAAAGGCGAGTACATATGCCAAAAATGTGGATATGTAGTAATGGATCAAGCAGATGATTATGGACCAGAATCACAT
>DATDLD010000171.1:0-2928 GCA_036519475.1 Candidatus Nitrosopolaris sp.
CAATTAATATTATTTCGTCATTCACCAGGTGAATATTTTGTTATCATCTTTATACTACGCCCACTGATTTTGCCAAATCTAGGGCGGATTTTTTATTAAGAGATATTTTGCTTAGTATTGTATACCGATCTGGTCTGAGAGATTGGGCAGTCAACAGCGATGTTACTACTTGAGCTTCGTTTATCCTAATCTGTTTCGCCTTCGTCGGAGCTCCAATATTCTCCAATGTTTCAACTATTTTTTCCCAATCAAGACCATGGAGTCTCGCCATCATAATTGTACCCAAACCTACACGTTCTCCATGTAATCCACAGTCATGGCCTACTAGATATTCTAATGCATGGCTGAATAGATGTTCGGCACCGGAACAGGGTCTACTACTGCCTGCAATACATGCAGCAACCCCAGAGCTTATTAGAGCTTCTACGATTGTACGAATACCAAATTGATTGTTAATTCGTAGGTTCTTTGATTCTTCTAAAATAATCTTTGCGCTCATATACGCAAGATTGGCAGCATAAGTTCCAAAGTATTCATTCTGTTCATCCCTTGCGAGTTCCCAATCCTTGACTGCAGTTATTTTTGCAACAAGGTCTCCGCATCCACTTGCTAGAAGTCGTGCTGGAGCCTCGGATAATAACTGAGTATCAGCAAGCACTCCGATTGGAGCGCTTGCTTTCATTGAGTGAGGTTTGTCAGTCCCCCTTAAAGAAACAAAGGGACTTGAGATTCCATCATGTGAGGCGGAAGTTGGTACGCTTAGGAATGGTTTGCTTAATCTGTGTGCAGTTATCTTAGCCAAATCTACTGAGCGACCTCCGCCAATACCAATAATAAAATCTGGAGCATAGTCTCCTATGGAGTGTTCAAGCTTTACGACCGAATTCATCGAAGCGTCTTCGGCTATGAACCAAGCGTCTTCCAACGAACTCTCGAGTAAAGAGGACTTGCAAGGCTTTTCTGTCCTAGACTTCACTATCCTTCCTGTCAAGAATGCAATCCTGTGTGCTTGGCCATTTAGGTTTTTGATAAAAGACCCCAGCTGAGAAAGCACTCCATCACCTATCAATATCCTTCGTGGCAATTCCATCGAATGAGTAGGGGCAGAATTCAAGCATCAAACGTATGTGAGAGATATATTTAATCTTGTATGAATTTTGAAAAATGGAAATTAATTTCTGGTCCTAGCATATCACCTAAAAATAACCTTAGGTGTCCTCATTCTCATTATCATGCGTATCTTCTTGGGCAGCAGTACTTTCATCTGTTGGCGCAGCCGCTTCGGTTTTATCTTCCTCTGGAGCGGCACTTGCAGATTTTTCAGCGATTTCAGCAGTGGCATATCCTCTTCCAACTTTCGTTACCCTTATTCTTACACTATCTCCTATTTTGGTGCCGGCTACAAAGATTACCAAACCTTCGACCTTTGCAACCCCGGCATCACCTCTCTTACTCATAGATTCTATCTTAACTTCAAATTCTTCTCCTACTTTGACCGGCGCAGGTCTGAATTGCCTTGGACCGCCAAATCCTCCTCCTCGTCCTCTTCCACCGTAACCTCCTCCACCGCCATAGCCTCTGTCAGATCGGTACCCACCTCCGTAACCTCCTCCTCCACCTGACTCACTTGAACGATCTATATTTTCCAAATTATATCAGTAAGATATCATTATTCGGCTTAGTATTTCAAGATTAAGGTTTTAGAAAAGGTATCAGCTAATAGCCCCTATATTTTTTGCTCCCTCTTGCTATTCAAACGAAACATTTTTTAAATGGAACGGTTCAAAGCCATTCATTATTAACAAAGCGATGTGTACTTCTGTTTCGGACTCACATAGCTACTAAGCAGTGATTAAATAAATGCAACGTAGAACGCCTTACCGTGAACCTGCCAGCCAGAATATTATGGCAACAATACTTCAGAGTCTCCCGGAACTATCAGGACTTACGAAGATTGAATACGAGGGTCCGAGGATAGCTCTTTATTCTAAGAACCCAGGTTATCTTATGAAGAACGCTCAGATTGTCTCCAACATGGTCAATAGCGTTAAAAAAAGGATAGTTATTCGCACAGATGAATCAATTCGAAGATCTCAAGAAGAAGTTCTAGATATTCTAGATAGCACAATCCGGAATGAGATCGGTACAACAGAAGTTTTCTTTGACGCTGCACTGGGCGAAGCAGTGATCTATGCTACTAGACCTTTTTTAAGATCAACACAAAATGAAGATCCTGCTAACGTTGATCTAGTAGAAAAAACTGGCTGGAAAACCATAATTAGAAAGGCCCCATCATCTCTGACCGCAATACAAAGAGTTAACAAAGTTCTTAGCAACACAGTAGATGAGAGAATTCGTTTTTACAAGCAAGTAGGCGAAAGAATTTTTCGATCCAAACTGGATGAAATAGCTGAAGCCAGTATAATAACCCTGGGGGGATTTGCTGAACAAGGTCGATCATGTATGTTATTATCGACACATGAGAGCAATATCTTGCTTGACTGCGGGATCAGCTTTGGCACTAAGGAGACAATAAATTCACTTCCGAGATTTGATATAACCGGACTGGGGATGAATGATATTGATGCAATAGTTTTAAGTCATGCACATTTAGACCACACAGGTTTTTTGCCTGCATTATTTAAGTTTGGATATGAGGGACCAGTATATTGTTCTGAACCTACATTACCGCTAATGATTCTCTTGCATGATAAACATATCAGTGATTTCGGTGTCTCTTGGCCATATTCAAATAAGGATGTAAATGATCTGATCGCGCATTCTATCCCTTTAACTTTTGGAAGTGTAACTGACGTTTCTCCCGATATAAAACTTGTACTTAGTAACTCGGGACACATTTTAGGATCTTCGCTGGTACATCTGCATATTGGAAATGGCGATCATAACCTTGTTTATACTGGAGATCTA
>DATDLD010000172.1:0-2868 GCA_036519475.1 Candidatus Nitrosopolaris sp.
TAAGAGACTTGAATCTATACGAACTGAAATAACTCACATCAAGAAAAAAGACATCAACTATGACGATGTTTTGAACGAGTTAATTGATCTTTATCAGGAGAATGTTTGGGGACAATTAGGGGGAACCACTGGCGGCGGCTAATAAGTCCGAATTTAAAGTGCAATACGGTCTCCTGAAGTCGGAGGCTATAAAATCTAGCTAGGACTGTAAGTTTTACTACTTGAGGTGCGGCGTAGTCGCTAGCAGGGTAAGCAAAGCGGGAGGCCCCCTTCTTCCCTTCCTAATGGTTTAGCGGAATAGACTATCCGAAACCACATTGCTGCCATTGCTATAGCCTGGTTTCAAAGGAAAGAATTTACTTTTTAGCACCGGCACGTGCAGCTAGTTTTGCTATTCTTATAGGTTCAGGTATTGAGCCTTGCAATGTAAAACAATCTAAAACCATTATAGCGTTTTTTAACGTCAAACCCCAGTGTCTAATAAAGACCGATTTGCCGGTCTTTAGAGTGACGCGATCTCTTTCTCCTAGGTTAGCATATTGAAGCAGTTTTTTTTCAGCATCTAGTGGGAAGTGCTCCCTAATGGAATTTCCTAAACCCGCTGAATCATGGAATGTTAGCGCAATAATTGGTAGTTGTGTTTCATGCATTAGTTTCTTCCCATCTATTATATTGAACATGCTGATGATTAGTCCGTTTAGCATTATACAGTTGACATCGTTTCTGTTTAATGATTTGAACATTGAGAGAATGTTTTCTGTAGAGTCGTTACCCTCTGTTGTTGCCGTCCCAAAAACTAGACCATCGACAATCATATCGCGCCGCATGACTACGCCCGCAAGCGTTGATCTTTTATCAAATTTGTTGAATGTTTCAGCTACTGCAAATGCTCTTATTCCCTTCTTAACATGATGAAATTTGCGGAGTTCGAGACCAATATCACCGTTTTTGTTATTCTCAGCGTCCTCTGCCCCACCGTTCATTCTAAATATATGCACCAAATAACGAGTATAATATGCCAATGGTCATGACACGAATATCATGGTTATTCGTGATATGTAAGTCATAATATGCTTCAAATGCGTGTTAATATAGAATTTGATTCTTATGTAATGGAACTTAATACAAGTATTTTAGTATTTTAATTTATCCAAAGTCCTACCACAATTTATCTAAATTCTGCTTATTCTGAAGGGCTTTCCAAACGTACTTCATCTATTTTGAAAATAAATCGCGAACCCTGAAAATCATCCGTACCCTCTCTCTGCCAATTCACTCTGTACTCATGTGTGACCTGCTTTCCTATTATCTTTATAGCCTGAGGAAGATCAGAATACAACCTTTCGACCTTATCAAGATCTTTAGTCATCAACACAGACCGTCGCCTTCTCATGAGATATTTTACTGCAACGTTCTTGTGAATGTGGCCTTCAACAGGAAATTTTTCTATACCTGTGTCGATAGTAAATTGTCTTTTTGCCAATTAACCTACTGGCCATAAAAGCTAGAAAAGCTTTACGGTATTAATCAGTGCGCAATTGGAGAGCTAGTACGGTATAATTTCTTGCTGTTTTCGGAGAGTTCTCATCTAATTACTACTAACGTTAACTATAATATGTTACTATGAATCTACTACTACCCTTTAAACCCCGTTTGAGATCCTAGTTACCTAACATAGAAACATTTCTAAAGGCAGTCAAATTGAAGTCGATTATGATTTCAGGCACAATCTCAGGTAACATTTCATACATGAAAAAATAAATCGTAAGCTCTTTATTCTAGAATTGACGATAGCATGCCGTCTTGCTTCTTAATAATAGTAAACCACCGCGGTCAGCTCGTAGGACTAGAAAGCCTCTACAAGACAATTGGATAAAGGGTCCTGCAGTTGGAATATGGCTAAGATGCACCTATTCAAGGTGTAATCATGTATGGCAATATTTTGGCGGTCGCCAATGGGCAGAATGTTCAATTTGTCATAGTATTTCAAAAGTTGCACGCGCAAAAAGGAATTTTCAAAATAGACAAAATAGAGAAATATTACGAGATACCTAAAGTTAGCTTAGTTGATAAAAAATGAATTGTCATCCTCTGCAATGAAAAGATCCACAGAATTCTCTTTTTTGTGATGAACCACTACTAGCGCCTTTTTGATCTTGTGTTTTCTTGGTAGGGTTTGAAGATAAAAGTTCAACGTTTGTAAATCGACAAAGGAATTACGTTCGATAGTGGAAAGGTTGTCATCGTAAACACTAGATGTAATTATCTGTGCTGACTTGACTATTTTAATGACGTTCACACTCTTCAAAGGCGATTAATCATATTTTTAAATGCTCCTATTTTTCCATTTCTTGTATGACTAAATGATGGTTGTCAATCTTAGTCCAATATCATTACTAAATGTACACATCTATTATTGTATTTCAGTTTTGGGTCACTGTTTACAATATGGGTTTCTGGATGCGTTTTGGTATTAACACGCCTATAGCGGTAAGTACCATGACTCTATGGATGTCCGACCAAGACAAGTACATATTGAACAGCCGTGCCCTACAGCGATATTATTAGGTAGAATTCAAATTCGTGATCTATGTCACTCAATCATTTTCTATATTACTTGTGATCATTCCTTTTTTCGCATTAAATGACAGGCTAAATTCTAGGCTGGCAATCTATTGATGAATATTTTGCCTACCTCAAGACTTTTAAATCTGAAGAATGGCTAAAACTCTAGTGAATGATATCAGAATAGTCATTTCGATTTTTTTAGTTACGCTCTTGTTATTTCTGGCGTTTGTCATACCCTCTCTGATAGACTCCACGCATCTGGAAGCGACTGATATCTCGGCAGAAAAATCAACGGTTACT
>DATDLD010000173.1:0-4822 GCA_036519475.1 Candidatus Nitrosopolaris sp.
CCAGCAAGAGCAGGACCTATGGCCATTCCGATGCTTAAAAGGAGAGCTCCTATCCCTGTCGATATACCCATAAACTCCTTTGGCGCTGAAGACACGATTAAGTTCCATGTAGTAGTAGTCGTCAGCGCTAACCCGATAGCAATTATAGTAAGGTTTGCCGACACTAGGAACCCTGTAGAGTGAAACATCAGCAGACCAATGGCACCCGCAATGCTGATGGCGCCTCCTAACACCGTCGGCTTTACTTTTCCCAATTTGGATATTATATAGGCTGTCGCGGCTGAGAATACGAGAAATACCACCATGAACGGAAGCTGGATATGTGCGGCATCTACCGCATTTCCACCAAATCCCACAGGTTGGGGGCTCCTCACCAATTGTACTATAGTCGGGTATACAAGAAATATGGTGGTCCCCGTAACTATCATCATGATGTATGACGGCAACAGGACCCTGTGTCTTAACAGTCGCAAGTTAATCAAGGGCTCTTCCGCTCTTTTCTCTAAAAAGACAAAGATGGTCAGCGAAGCTGCTGATGCAGCAAAAGAGATGCCTGCGATCTGAGTTGAATTTTCTGCAAACGAGTCGCCGTTTTCTATGAACGTCAGCGCAATCAGGAAGGATGTTATTGCAGCTGACAATGCTATCGCACCCCTGATATCTATCATAGAACCTCTGCCATGAATAGCGCGTCTATTGCCGCTAGCATTCTTCTCCGATGTCTCTAGCTGATGTGGCTTGTCGGAACTCTGAACAAATCTGGCAATCACGAATGTTACAATCGATGCTAACGGGGCTATGGCAAAGAACGTGGCATGCCATCCAAAATTCTGGATTATGCTGGCGCCCACCAGTAAGCCCACCACTGAACCTCCTGAAGCTGCAGAACTGAAGACTGCCACAGGCATTGCAAGTTTCTCGGGCGGAAACGAATACCTGAGAATGCTAAAGGCTACGGGAACCGCAGCCATGCCGAGGCCCTGGATTACCCTGCTGGCTAGCAGAAAAGATATATTGTTGGAAAATCCCCCTGCAACTACACCTACCACATACAATACAAGTAAAGTAAGTAACACTTTTTTGCTTCCATAAATATCTGAAAGCTTGCCGGCGATCGGTGTCATAACAGCAGCTACAATGAGATATGCGCTGAATATCCACGCAGAGGTGCTGTATGGTATGTTAAAGTCCCTCATGATCTCAGGAATAGCTGGCAGCAACATAGTCTCTGAAAACATCACTGCCAGAAGAGTACTGCTAAGTATGATTAGAGTGAACAACGCTGAACGACTGTCGGTCACTCCTTTTGTATCGTTCTGCTTTTCTTCCTCTATTCGTCTTCTGTTTTCCTTCTCCATTCAAGAGATTTTGATTGTCATGAATATATGAACTCAGAGGTCTTCAAATTATACAAATTATCTTACGAAGACTATTTTTCCGCAAATTACTATTGTTATTATTGCGCTAATTCCTAGACATATTATAAGTCAGTAAAAGCAAAGACTAGACAATGAAATCAGAAGAATATTCTTGGAAGATGTTTAGAGGAAATGTGATGCGAACGGGAATATCATCTTCTAACTTAGCGAGAAGACCATCACTTCAATGGGTGATAGAATTAGGACCTATCGTTGCTTCACCCGCTGTTGATAACAGTATCCTGTATGCCGCAACTATTACTGGAAGAATTTTTGCTTTGCAAATATACCAAAGACAGATAAAATGGCATTCAAGCATAGGCAGCCCTATGGTATCCTCACCTGTAGTTCAAGAGGATTTGTTAATAGCTGCCACATTTGATTCTTGGATTAAAGGATCGAGCTTTCTTGGAAAAAATATGGTTTTAGCGTTAAATGCAAAGACCGGTGAACAAGCATGGAGCCTTGAAATTGATGGAGATATATTTTCTTCTCCATGTATAGCAAAAGATATCATAATTATTGGATCTATGAATAAACACTTATTGGCAATAGATATGAGTGGAAATCTAAAATGGGCATTTGAAACCCAAGGAGAAATTTGGTCTTCGCCCTCTTTTAATGGAGATCAGATATTTGTGGGTTCTGATGATGGTTTTCTATATTGCCTAAACTTAGATGGTAAATTACAATGGAGAACAAAATTGAATGGCAAAATTAGATCCTCGTCACCCTGCTTATCAGACGCTAACATGATGATATTTATCGGAACCCATAATGGTACAATGTGTTGCTTGAACCAGTCTGATGGATCGATAAGATGGGATAAACATCTAACGAAGCCGGTCTTAAGTTCAGCTGCATTACTAAAAGATAGGATATACTTTGCGTCCTCAGACCACAAAATATACTGTTTTGATTGTAATACTGGTTCGAAGATATGGGAGTTTGAGACTGGTGATAGGATCTGGTCCTCGCCTGCTATAACTGAGAATGATGAAATATTATTTTTTGGCTCCCTTGATTCACATATCTATGGAGTTGATATTAGAACAGGTAATCAAATATGGAAATTTCCAACTATGAATATAGTAGATTCATCTCCGTGTATAGCTGGTCATATGCTCTTTGTAGGTGGGAGAGATGGTCTATTGTATGCCTTTGGTTCACGAGAGAATGCCTCTTATATAAGATAGAAATAACGAGTCAATTGTGTTGTTGTTACATAATCAAACTTGCTGCATTATAAAAATTATGAGTCATTGGTTTTTAGGAAGATCTTAATTCCGCTTCTTCACATCTAATCCAAAACATTGCGAATCCAACTGTTGCCGCACCTATTCCAGCTTCGCCATTATCGTCATTATTATTAGTACTAGATCCTATCTGATGGTTAATATCATTTGTCATATTTGCTGCCGGTACTGCTATTTCCTGCGTTTAACATGATATCTGATCCCAATTCACAGATATACTTTTACTGTACATAATACAATAATTAGAGACTATTTTCATGCCAGAAGAGTCTGACAAAAGCTTTCCGAGCTGGGAGGACTTGTACAATAATCAACGTGTAGAAACGATGCCATGGTTTAATGAAAAGTTAGATGCTGATTTAGAAGAGGAATTAGAAAGAAGAAAAATTACAAACGGTAGAATTCTTGACCTTGGCACTGGCCCAGCAACACAAGCAATACAACTTGCTGAAAGAGGTTTGAAGGTAACAGGATCAGATGTGTCCAAGAGTGCTATTAAGAGAGCAAAAGAAGTTTATGCAAACAATAATATCAACTTCATAGTAGACAACATTCTAGATTCAAAGATTAAGGACAAGGATTTTGATTATATATTCGATAGAGGTTGTTTCCATGTGATGCCTATTGAAGAAAGGCCAAAATATATCATACAAATAAAAAGGATTTTGGATGATAGGGGAATATTGTTCCTAAAGTGCTTCAGCATAAAAGAGTCACGACAGGAAGGACCATACAAGTTTTCAGAAGATGAAATAAGAGACTTATTTGAAAAAGAACAAGCATTTAAAATAGAGAGCATAAAGGAGACAGTCTATCAGGGAACATTAGATCCATTACCAAAGGCTTTGCTTGTTGTAATGAAAAAGTGCTAGTAAATGTGCTTGCGCACTTTTTTGTTACACCTGAAACATTGGTCTACATATTTGGAATGCCCGCCGTTCTCAAAGAGGCTGGTGGACTGCAAACATGTCATTGTCTAACTACTTACAGGATTTTGGTAACAGATAACTGTCATTTTCATTTCCTTCTTTGTTCTATCTATGCTAATTGCCGGGGCTATTAGTGTCAGGATTATTATTGTCGCTACTGCCAGTACTGCCATTGCCACTTCCACTACTACCATCCTGAATATTCATGCAATATTTTATTTGCTCCACTGTGACAACACCACTTTTCTTAACATCTGAAAGGCAGCTTTTGACCGTTTCATAGATATTGTGAGCCATACTAGTGTTATTACTATTTCCTCCAGTGCTCTGGGCTAACACGGGTATTACAATAGCGTTTGATGATACAATTGCTACTACAGCTGCAGCAATCACTGCGACAACTATTGATGTTATACTTTTCGTATTCATTGTCTTGCTGTTGTAACTTTATTTGCTTAATCTATTAACTGCTGCTTAATATTTTACAAGTCATTGTTCATATTACCTTGTAATAAGTACTTGTTCCATGCAGCAGAAATATAATGAATGAACTTAAAAATAATATTTCAAGCATACTACCTGGTCTTTCTATGGCCTTTCCAATAAATCATTTATTCTGTATTTGCAAAAACTTCTTCAACATACAAAAAAAGAAAAAGATGGAAGATTAGCACAGAGAAAAAGTCTCTAGTTAGGTAGTCAGGCCACAGAGAAATAACACTATTCTACAAGTATTCTACAAGTATGAAAATCTGCAGTTAACAGATACTGATCTCTCAGCTTTGAAAAATTAAAATGAATATATTGTAGGAAGATATAATGAAGGGACTTTATTACTCATAGATTTCAAATAGACGGTATACAGTTCTCTGTGAAAGCTTTAAATTTTAACTTATTGCTATTAATTCATGGCGAGTGACAAGGAAAACTTCATGGCTGTCCTAATGTCAAGACTGTGTGAGAAGTTTAAGTATCTTAGGACCAATAGAGGCCATGATACAGTTGAATTTACTATCGATGATATTTTTAAGTCGCGTAATGAAGCTAAGCCTGAAGATGCCGGATTTTATATAAGCAAAGACACTGGATGGGATAGACCATATGTCGAATCAACGCTTCTTCCATATGTTGAGGGTAAAGGGCTAATTGAAAAATTGGCAGATGGAGATAGGTATAGACTTACTGAAAACGGGAAGAATTATTGTAATAAGATTGACGC
>DATDLD010000174.1:0-5070 GCA_036519475.1 Candidatus Nitrosopolaris sp.
AATAATATTGAAAGGAGCTACTTTGATCGATGGTACAGGTGCTTTACCCAAATCCAGTACCACGATAGCTATCAATGGAAGTAAGATAGTTTATGTATCTAATGGCAATGCCACAAACAATTATAATCTTCCTTCTTCTGCAGTTATGAAGGTAATTAACCTAACTGGGAAATACGTAATCCCCGGACTATTTGACATGCATAGTCATGTTGCAAACGTACTTAAGAACTCATACAATCAAAGTGAGTCTGAATATATGTTACATATGCTTTTAGCTTACGGGGTCACTACTATAAGAAATCCCGGTGGTCCTACCGAGCAGTCAGTTGCCCTGAAAGAAAACGTATCTGAAGGAAAGATAACGGGCCCGCAAGTTTTTACTGCAGGACAATTGCTTAATACTCCACAAATTCCAATACCATTTATAGAAAAACAAGTTGAGACAGAGCAAGATGTTAGACAAGAAGTTAGTAGTCAAGCAGCTGCAGGTGTAGACTTTGTTAAGTTATATGTTGGGCTTACTCCGGAGTTAGTACAGGCAGCCATAGATGAAGCTCATTCTCAAGGAATAAGGGTTATAGGACATTTGTATTTGACAAACTGGACTCAAGCTGCGAATCTTGGTATTGATGCTCTTACTCATGGTGTTCCTGTAAGTCCCTTCCTATTGTCAAAAGAGAACCAGCAGAAATTTTTGGAAGCTGGGAATAATCCTTTTAACCATTTCTTATGGCTTGATTTAGTTAACCTAAATGGTCCCGAGGTTAAGGAAATGATAAAAGCATTAGTAAACCACAAAATTGCTGTAGATCCAACTTTGGATATATATGAGGCCATGATAAAGGCTGAGCCCTACAATCAGTATCTTTGGCCTAAAATATTGCAGCTAACAAAAATGCTTTATGATAATCACGTCAAAATCTTATCAGGAACTGATATTCCAAACTTTGAATTGGTTCCTGGAGCTAGCTTGCATCATGAGCTGGAACTTTTGGTGGAAGCTGGCATTCCTCCATTAGAGGTTATCAAAATAGCCACTGCCAATGGAGCTCAAGCTTTAGATATACTAGATGAAGTTGGTACCATAGAAGCTGGAAAGCAAGCAGATATAATAATACTTTCAGCCAATCCAGAAGATGACATTAGTAATACTAAGAAGATTGAAGCAGTAATGGATGATGGTCGATTTGTTGATAGAAAAATTGCTACTTGATCAGTAACCATCCCTACCAGATGTTGGATTACACAAGTACGAAGCCTAGAAACAGTAGATGGTGTTCGTATAGTTACTACTTTTAGTATTAGCTACTAAGAATTTCCTGTCAAAATTCAATCTTCATCATCTGACTCAAAGGATTTTCTACAATGTCCAACGAAGTAATAAAACCTACAATATCTACGAATTTTTAATAGTCTTTATGGATCATATGCATCAAACTCTAATTGTTGGAAGAAGGTTCAAGTTCAAGCAAATTAAGAGTATAAAAGGATCATGTCTCTTACCGCGTTTGTAGCAACCTTTATGGGTTGATTGGTAGTATGTAAACATCCATTGATTCATTTCTCTTCGTAATACTCTAGACGTTGGATAGTGACTATTAATGATTAATAACGCTAATTTTCTTGTTACAGAGCTGGACATTGAATTAGTACTTTGAATGGATTGTAATCTCAGATAATCTCTACTTTTTTAGCTTGACGAAAGTAGCACAATTAGTCGCTTAGTGTTTCCAACTTAATGATAATACTTTATTAAGAGTTAACTAGAACTACTGAAGTTCCATTAGTCAAGGTATCAAATGCAGGCGAAAACCTCTTTCCAATTTCATACAGCTCATTTATTTGTTCTTTTGAGGCATAATTGCTTTTGATATTCATATTTACTCTAAATTGCTGAGCTCCCGGTCTTACATCATTAGATATACCAGTAAAACCACGCAAGTCGACATCGCCTTCTACATCAATGTCAATGCTATCAATCTGGATACCTCTGGATGTAGCATGGGCTACAATAGTTTGTGTTAAGCACGCTGCCAAGCTACCCATACAACTCTCACATACGGTAGGCCCTCTTCCCTCTCCTGAGAGTTGATCTGGAAAATCATGTTGAGTCCTGTATTCAGTATTTCTTTCTATATTTTGGCCGCCAATACGAAATCCTTTGGAGGTAGACGTAACACTAAAACCACCATTCCATGCTGATTTTACAGAAAATGTTGCTTTTGCCATTTCTGGATGGTTTCGCATAGATTCAAATACTGTGTTTAATACTTGCGTATTCACTCCATTGAATCCATTGTTTTTCTTATCGTTCATTTAATAAGTGGTAGAAAAGGTCGGTAATAACATTGTTGTACATTGTTGTAGTAAGAGAAGCAGGACAAATATTGTATTATTCCCATCAAGTTACTCAAGATATTACTGATATTGCTCTATTTTGGTATTGGATGCATATTCTTAGAGAGCCTGTTTAGATCGTACATTCTCTAAAAATAAGGAACTATCTCATTTCTAAAAATCTCTATTTGTTCTAGATAATCACTTACTGGCCAAAAGTGAATACGCTTTACACCAGCCTCAGAAAGAGCCCTTATCTTTTCAAGACAATGATCAGGGGAACCAAAGAGAAGCAAACTCTCTAGCTCTTCTGTGGGTCTTCCTAGAGCAGGAGATAGTACATCTTTGGCCATCCTGTGAGCTCTGTTCCTATCATTGTCAATGTATCCAAACATTGACATAACAGAGTTTTCAAATGATTGGATATCCTTACCAAGCGCTTGCCTATAAGACAAAAGTATCTTCCATTTCACTTTGAACTTGTCTGGAGTAATGTTATAAGCAGATGCCATCCAACCATCACCGTACTTTGCAACTCTTTTAAGACCTGCTTCTGAAGAGCCCCAACTTCCTATATAGATTGGAGGATGTGGTTTTTGAAAGGGTTTTGGTTGAACAGATACTTTTTCAAATCTATAATATTTGCCAGAATAATTAGTTAATGTTGAATTCTCCTGCTCTTTATTATTATTCTTCCAAACTATTTGGAGGACTTGTAAAGCCTCAGTAAATCTCTTCCATCTCTCTTCAAAAGGTATTCCACAAATATCATAATCTCCTTTATGTGAGCCTGGTCCAACTCCTACAGCAAATAACCTACCTGAAGATAGGATATCTATAGTTGACAAAGCTTTAGCACATATAACAGGATTTCTTACAACTATATTTAATATAGAAGTACCAAGCTTTATTTCATTTGTTATTGCGGCAACTGCTGACAATGTACTTATTGCATCAAGCCAACTAGTTCTAAATACTACGTGATCGTTTACACTCAATGAGTCATAACCTAAAGATTCAGCCTTTTGTGCAAATGAAAGGATTTGTTCTCTTGAAAAGGAATCACCTTCTTCTCTTATTTTACTGCTATTAAATTGCATGACTGGTAAATGTACTCCAAATGCAATTTGTTTTACCAATTATCTATATTTCTTGAAAAGTATTTGATTATATTAATTATGTGTAAGAAAATTCAAATACTTTTTAATTCAGCTAGATTGACCAAGGTTTAGATACAAAATATACAAAATATGAGTAGCATGAGTTACTAGGGTTATCATTACCGTGATAACTCCTAGAGTTGAATTTCTACCATTCATCAGATTCTGTAGAAAGAATCATTAGTATATGAGCAATAATCAGTCGATCTGCAGTGGATAGATTCAAGCCACGTTTTACGATTGTAGATGCTCCTTCTGTATTGGGTTTACACCCCGGTGGGGTGGAAACTCTTCCACAAGCATTGAGAGAAGCAGGCCTAATGAG
Source organism: Candidatus Nitrosopolaris sp. (assembly GCA_036519475.1). Taxonomy (GTDB): domain Archaea; phylum Thermoproteota; class Nitrososphaeria; order Nitrososphaerales; family Nitrososphaeraceae; genus DATDLD01. The sequence goes on from DATDLD010000174.1 coordinate 3,823, forward strand.
TTCATTAAATGCTCAAGATGCAGGTCGTGTTGAACCATTACCATACGAGTTAGAACATGATAAAGAAACACTAGTTCTTAATCCTAAAACAATTAGAGAGTATTCGCTTTACCTTGAGAGGAGAGTGTCTCAATTACTAAATAATGAACAATTTCCTCTAGTATTAGGAGGAGATTGCAGTATTCTAATCGGCGCTCTTTTAGCTTTACGCCGCACCAAAAGAAATTACGGGTTATTCTTTATAGATGGCCACGCTGATTTTTATCAACCTCAAGCATCTCCTACTGGAGAGGTTGCTGACATGGATCTTGCAATTGTATCTGGGAGAGGCCCAGATATTCTTACCAATATAGATGGACTCAAACCACTTGTTCGCGACGAAGATGTTGTTGTGTTTGGATATCGTGATGCGAAACAAGCTGCGAATTTCGGAAGTCAGGATGTACGGGATACCGCTATGGGTGTCTTTGATCTTCCACGAATAAGGGAGTTAAAGATTACGGAGGCCGCTAGCCTTGCAGTGAGAGGACTACTGAAACAAGAATTGGATGGTTTCTGGATCCATCTTGATGTCGATGTTTTAGACGACGAAATTATGCCGGCGGTGGACTATCGTCTAGATGGAGGTTTAAGTTTCTCAGAGCTCAGTGATCTATTGAGAATCTTATTTGGATCTAGACGTGCTGTAGGAATGACTATTACTATCTTCAACCCCTGTATGGATTTGGACGGTTCGATCGCAAGGAAATTGGTTTCTAGCATTATTACTGGTGTAACGTAAAGAAAATGGAGAACCAAAGAAATTCGCAAGAAAATATTCGTCAGGTCGACAGAAAAGCAAAGACCCGTATACAAAATATTGGTATCTGCTGATGAAGTTACTCAACAATTAAAGTCATGGCTAGATTACAAGCATAGAACAAGAAGAGTTTGCTACAAGGATGAAAGAACAGGAAAAACAATTACTGAGAACAGAACTCCAGAAAGAAAAGAGACTGACCTACTTCTTGCTATTTACCAACAAAGACCTGATCCCAACCAACTCTACGATGATTTTGGCAGATCTTTTGCAAAAACAATAGATCGTATGGGTAAGGGTGCAAAAGAAGATGGTAATGAAAGTCGCAGACAAATTACGCTTCACTCTTTTAGACGCTTTGTAAAGACTACCATATCTGATCTTGGTTATGCCGACTATTCGGAGTATTTCATAGGACATTCTGTATCTACGTATTGGCGTAAAAAGGA
>DATDLD010000175.1:0-15558 GCA_036519475.1 Candidatus Nitrosopolaris sp.
GTACGATAAATGGGTCAAATAGGTGTTGTTTTACTGATTGTTGCAATTACGGCAGTGATGGCTGTTGTTACGAGTTTTTTTGCATATTTCTTTGATCAGTTAAGCATAGGCGGTTTTAGATACCTTTCAAGTTCATTCATACGATTTGTACCAGAATTGAGTTTAGAATATGCTAGGTTACTTTGAGTGTTTTTACCAAGATAGTATTTATTAGGCAAATATTTCGCATCTTTTTAAGTCGGCAACTTTTAAAATCTTGGAAACATTATTCCATATCCCATGGAAGCATCGAGCAAAGAAAATTTTAAGTATGCAGATCTCCTTAATTTTTTTCAATATATCTTACGTCTAAAATCAGTAAAGAGGGTTGGATGGGTAACAAAGGCAAAGGTATACGATGGTGAATCAGTTGCCGAACATTCATACGCTGCGTGTGCAGTAGGTATGATTATGTCTGACCTCATAGGCTTGGATACTGAAAAGGTCATGAAAATGATAATTCTACATGACCTAGCCGAATCGATAATAGGCGATTATGTCCCTGGTGAAGTTTCCCCAAGAAAGAAGCGCTCAAAGGAGTATGATGCTATGAATAATATTCTGCACAGTCTTCCTTCTGATATCCGGTCTACTTATAAGAAAATATGGAACGAATTTTGTTATAATAAAACATGTATTGCTCAATTTGTACACAAGATTGATAAGCTTGAGATGGCACTCCAGGCAAAGGAATATTCAAAACGTGGCATCCCTGATGATTTAATTGCTCAATTTCTTGATTCTGCAGAAAATTCTATAGGAAAAGGTAATAGCGACATTGTAGCTGGAGTACTAAATGCTTTAAAGACGTGTAATGCAAAATACTAACACATGCAGTACTTTAAGGCACTAAAGATAGGTGAAAAGCGGGTAAAGGTAGCACAGGAACTTTTAAATCTTTATACAGGTCAAGCCCTGCCTGCTTTAGCCTTAAAAGATAATAACGATACGGAATGGGAACCGGTTGGGGAAGAAAATTTGTTTGCCATCGTAGCAGAGGCCAACGGATATATGATTGCACTCTGCGACAGAAATGGTATCGCAAAGTCAATAGCTCAGTGGTTCCCAGAGCAAACAAAAAACCAGATTGTTAGCAAAATAAAGGAAGAACAAAAGATGAGAGAATATTTCGGAAAACTGTCGCTTCCAATATGATTACGTCTTAAGTAGATAAAAACTATAATTGGTTTTTGGAATTGATAAAGCAAAAACATGAACAAGAAATAGAGGTGAAAGGCCATCTCATTGACTCGATGATATTGACTAGGATATTCGATAAGGTTATGGATCTCAGGGGAGATTTTCAAGTTGTTGAATTCAAAATAGGTAAAAAAAAGAAAGACCCGAGTTACAGCCGGCTTTTAATTCGAGGTAAAAACCAGTATCATCTAGCAGAGATACTAGAAACGCTATATCGAGAAGGCGCCCAGCCCGTTTCCGTTCAAGAGGTAGTACTTGAACGAGCTCCTAAGGACACGGTGATGCCAGATAATTTCTATAGTACAACAAATAACGATACCCAGGTGTATTATGATGGTTCATGGATTAATGTTCAAAATATGATGATGGACAAGTGTATCGTAGTAGACACTACGAAGAGGAATGCAAGTTGTAGAATGATACGTGATTTGAAGAGGGGAGAAATGATAGTTGTGGGAGAAAGGGGCGTTAGAATAATTCCACAGGAACGGCCCAGAGAGGGAGTGGATATCTTTCAATTCATGAGTAGTACTAGTTCAAGTGAAAGACCAACAAACCAAATCGCACGAAAGGTTGCATTAGATATTCATCATACCAAAGAGATCTATAATGGGAAAATAGTTGTGGTTTCTGGACCAGTCATTGTCCATTCAGGGGCATCTGAGGCCCTTTCAAAGTTGATTCGAATGGGATATGTGGATGGATTACTAGCTGGCAATGCTCTAGCCGTTCATGATGTAGAGAACGCCTTGTTGGGCACATCCTTAGGTATGAACGTCAAAGACGGGACTCTAGCAGTGAGGGGTCATAGGAATCATATGCAAGCAATTAACGAAGTTTTTAAGGCAGAATCATTGAAAAACATGGTTAAGAAAAAGATATTGAAAAAGGGAATCATGTTCGAATGCATCACGAACAACGTTCCATTTATACTGGCAGGGTCGATTAGAGATGACGGGCCGATTCCTGACGTCATTATAGATATAGTGGAAGCACAACGAAAATACAAGCAAATGCTCAGTGGCGCGAAAATGGTCTTGATGTTATCTAGTATGTTGCATTCTATAGCTGTTGGCAATATGCTTCCTGCTTCGGTCAAAGTGGTAGCCGTGGATATAAGTCAACCCGTAGTGACAAAGCTCTTAGACAGGGGAACTACGCAGGCAATAGGAATAGTAACAGACGTAGGGGCATTCCTGCCTATGGTTTTACAGCAATTGGAAGAGGTAGTGGGCAAAATAGCCAAAGAAAAAAAAGGTCACTCTGATTGATTTAGCCTTTTCTTAATTAACTGAGAAGCAATCCCGGGATCTGCTCTTCCCCCTGTTAACTGCATAACCTTTCCCAGCAAATAATTGGTAGCATTAGGATTCATCTTTGCATCATCGACAGCTGTTTTTTCAGAATCGAATACTCTTTCTATCGCATTCGAGATGGCGGTCTTATCATCTATTTTTGAGACTTTATTTTTCTCAGCTACATATGAGGGATCTTCACCAGTCCTTATTATCTGGCTTAGGATCGTTTTAGCAGTATTTCTACTAATAATATTCTGATCGACCATTTTTGCTAATTTAGCTATATGGTTTGGTTCGATTTTTAAATTTGCAAATAAGGACCTGCCATCGCCGGCATCATCCATATGCCACATAAGATCATTAACAATCCAATTAGCTATTTCCTTTGCCGAAGAATAAACCTTAATTGCAGATTCGAAAAAATCTGCCAGTTCTTTTTTATCAATTAATACTTGGGCCACCTGCTCTGAGAGTTGATAACTAGAGATAAAGCGAGTCTTCCTGTCATAAGGAAGTTCTGGCATTTTTGCCTTCAGTGATAACAAGAATTCCCTTTCGAAAATTACCGTAGGGATATCAGCTTCAGGAAGATATCTATAATCCTGTTCCTCCTCTTTTGTTCTGGATTTTTTTGTAACTTTCCTAGAATCATCCCAGTGCCGGGTTTCTCCCTTGATTTCTATACTGCGCAATGACATCGATTTCTGTCTGGTAATCTCATAGCTCAGCGCCCTCTCCAATTCTCTGAACGAACCAACATTCTTTATCTCAACTCTTTTTCCCTCATCGATCGAAATATTGGCATCGCATCTTATGGCGCCTTCCAGCTTCGTATCGCATACTCCTAGGTGCTCCACGATAGAGCCAATCTTGTTCAAGAAAGTACGAGCATCCTTTGGATCTTCAAAATCTGGCTCAGTAACAATCTCCACAAGAGCTACACCTGACCTGTTATAATCAATTAATGTGTAAAGATTAGCTTGAGTATTAGCTTCTTCATAAATGAGCCTTCCTGGATCTTCTTCTAGTTGAACTCTTCGAATTCTGATGGTCTTACTCCCGTAATATAATTTTCCTCCTGAACCAATACTACTTTTTCCATATGTATCATATTGGGTTAACTGGAAATTTTTTGGAAGATCTAGATAGAAGTAATTCTTGCGATAAAACATCGTTTGATCTGGGATCAAACAGTCAAGCGCAATCGAAATCATTCCTGCAAATTCAACTGCCTTTTGATTGAGGAGAGGCAGGGTTCCGGGAAGCCCATAACAAATAGGACAGGTATTTTCGTTGGGCAGCTTCCCACGATAATCTGCTGAGCAAGAGCAAAATAACTTGCTTTGAAGACCGGTCAGCTGGCAATGGATCTCAAGCCCGATTTTTATCGCATTACTCATTTCATTTCAATGATCCTGCTGGGGGGTGTAGTTTCTCCTCGAACAAAGCTGCCGCATCGAACAACTTCTGCTCTTGCAATATGTCCGCCATTAACTGTAGGCCTATCGGAAGACCGTTGCTGAAGCCCGCAGGTACTGATATAGCAGGCATGCCGGTTAGATTAGCGACTACGGTGTTAACATCAATCTGATAAATCTTTAATGGATCGCTTATCTTTTCGCCAATTTTGAATGGTAGAATAGGCATGGTGGGAGAGACTAACACATCGAATTTTTTGAACAGTAATTTATATTCCTCTATCAGCATTGATCGTACCTTTTGTGCCTTCAAATAATACTTGCCATAATATGCTGACGAAAGCACATAGGAGCCAACCATTATTCTCCTTTTCACTTCCTCGCCAAAATTGCTCCTAACCTTCATAAAATATGTATTCCATTCATAACCGTCAGGACTCATGTCAAACCCGTAACGTACATTATCGTATCTAGAAAGGTTACTGCTTGCTTCAGCCATTGCTATAGTGTAGTATGATGAAAGAGCATATTGTAACGAAGATGCTAAGGAAATTTCTTCGCATTTACAGCCAGAACTAGCGAACAATTCCATAGCATCGTATATGCATTTTGAAACATCCGGGTCTGCTTCTTCGGTTACTTTTTTTATCAGCCCCACCCGAAGATTATCTCCGGATTTTAAAGAGTACTTTGGCGCCGCCCCTAATGGACCAGTAGTATGGTCTTTTTCATCGCTGCCGGCTATCGCGTTCATAACCATCACAACATCGGAAACATTCTTTCCTATAGGCCCAATCTGTTCCAGACTGTTAGCATAGGAAACGAGACCAAACCTGCTGACTCGACCATAAGTTGGTTTTAAACCAACGACAGAACAAAAGCTAGCCGGACATCTAATTGAGCCACCAGTATCGGATCCCAACGACACCGCACATTCCAACGCTGCAACGCTTGCGGCGCTACCTCCTGACGAACCACCTGCAACATATTCGATATTCCAGGGGTTATGTGTAGGTCCAAATACGCTATATTCTGTAGTAGAACCCATTGCAAATTCATCAAGGTTTAATTTTCCGATTAAGATTGCATCATTATTTTTCAATCTCTCTACAACTGTTGCGTCATATGGAGGAACATAGTCCTCAAGCATTTTTGACGCACAAGTGGTTTTCAAGCCTTTTGTACAGATATTATCCTTTATCCCTACTGAAACGCCAGCAAGCGATCCAACGTTTTCTCCCATTCTAATCCTCTTGTCTATCGAGGCTGCAGCCTCGAGTGCCCTCTCGTTTAGATTGATATAAGCGTTAATTTCCAAGTCAACTTTCCTAATCTTTGCAAGAACTTGGGAAACGTATTCCTCAGCAGAAAAGTCCATGTTTTTAATGCCCGTTACAATTTGGGGAACGGTAAGATTTAGAAGATTTGACAATTTACGCCATCCTTGGACCCTTTATAAAACCATCTTTTTTGTTCTTGGCAACTTCTGATACATCACCCTCGAAAGCTTTAGCGTTGTCCTTTCTTAAGACAGCTAAACTAGTCTCGGAACGAACCGGTTCAACATGAGATAGCGTTAGGCTGTCAAGTGTATCCAGATACGCTAGGATCTCTTCAATCTGAGATATATATTTCGAAATCTCAGAGTCTGTTAATTCCAATCTGCAAAGAAAGCCCAGGTGCTTTATCAGATCTATATCGATCATACCAATATCTATCACCTTTTATGGTGATAACCTGTCTATATCGCGTGGATAAAATGCCGCATCACGTATGTTTTCCAGCTTTATCATTGCCATTAAGAGACGTTCAAGACCAACTCCATATCCGGCATGAGGTGGAACGCCGTAATCAAATACCTTGAGATGGTAATCAAACATCTTTGTATTCAATCCTTGTTTTTGCATTCTTTCTAACAATTGACTCTTCCTGTTAATTCTTGTACTGCCCGATGATATTTCAAGAGGACCATACATCAAATCAAAAGATTCACATACTTTCCCAGAGTCTACCTCAGAATTTGGTTTGACATAAAAAGGTTTTACAGAAGTCGGCCAATCGGTAATAAAATAGAAGCCTGTGAAATTATCATCGTGTAGATTCTTCATTACTTGAGGCGATATGTCATCGCCCCATTTAATCCGTTGGCCGGCTGCCCCTAGTTGTTCTACTAGATGGGAATAAGAATATTTGGGAAGGGGCAATTCTATATCTGGCAATTGACATCCAAGATACGTGAGATCAGGAGTATTTTTTTCTCTTATTTTAAAAGTTATACTTAATATCATGTCTTCCAGTAAGGCCATCATATCATTATAGTCTACGAAGGCTTTCTCCACATCTATCGAAACTGATTCTGAAAGATGCCTGTTAGTACGTGATGGTTCAGCCCGAAAGATTGGACCTATTTCATATACACTTTCAAATGCCAGAGTTAATTGCTCTTTATACAGTTGAGGACTTTGTGCTAGAAAAGCTTCTTTATCATAGTAAAATATAGGAAACAATGCAGCCCCTCCTTCAGTGGAAGTTGCAATTATTTTCGGAGTATTGACCTCGATAAATCCTTTCTCACTAAGAAATTGTCTCACTGTTTCCAAAACTGTATGTCGTATATGGAAGACACTCTGAAGGATGCTCCTACGAAGATCTAGTGCCCTCAAATCTAGTCTAGTATCGATGCCAACAGATGATTTGCTCTGAACCATAAAGGGGGCTGTCTTTTTAGCTAAGGAAAATACTTTTAATTCCAATGGAACAACCTCAACGCCATTTGGTGCTTTTTCTTGAGATCTGACCGTACCCCTTACTGCAAGTGATGTTTGTTCTTTTATCTGTTGAATCTGCCCTATCACATTCGCAGAACACTCGTTCTTCTTGGCAACTACTTGGGAAAAACCATCTCTATCTTTAATCATTAAGAATCGAATATTGCCATGGTCACGTATACTTGAAACCCAACCCATAATTATCACCTCCTTGTTCGCAAGGGACGTATCGATTTCTGATGAGTAGTGAGTTCTTCTCCAACGTCCAATCTCTTCCTCACGTAATTGATTACTCAATATTAAGACCCTTATTGTCCTTAAACTGATTAAAAAGGTTAATTTAACCTTTCAATACTTTACCTTCAGTCCGCATGTTCTGAGATATTTGTTTTAAAACCATGTTCTCAAGGCTTAGAAGATTTGTTTGCTGTTCATTTCATTCTACACTCAATTGGAGAATTACTGTCAACTAGAGAAGGACCAATGATTAAAATATGATTTTGCATATATTTGTACACATGGAAAGCAAAAATGAAGGCGTAAGCCATGTTACAACGGATTCTTGGGAGGCTGACGTACTAAAGTCAGATGTACCCGTTCTTGTAGACTTTTGGGCTGAATGGTGTGGTCCGTGTAGGATGGTCGGTCCTGCGGTGGAACAACTCTCACGTAGTATGAATGGGAAGATAAGAGTGGCAAAACTTAACGTCGACGAGAACCAGGAAATAGCAGTCAAATATGGAATACAATCGATTCCTTCACTTATTGTGTTCAAAGGAGGAAAAGAAGTCGCGAGAACAATAGGTGCAGCACCAAAAGAAGCATATCAAAAATTTGTAGAAGAGTCCCTTTCGAAGGCTTAACTTTTCTCCTCCTACGGTTTTTGCCAAAGCATTAATATTGTATCCTCTTAGGGATAGGAAGCATTGGGAAAAGCGGAGCTTGCTGCAATATTTTCAGCTGATCCGGATAGATTTTACAAAGTTTCATTATTCGATCGAATGGGCTTCAAAAGACAGAGATGCTCTCAATGCGGTAAGTTCTTCTGGGCAATACCTGAGAAGGAGAGCTGCCCAGACCATGAACATTATAGTTTTATTGGCAAACCCCCTACAAACAAACGGCTTGATTATGTCAACACTTGGAAGGTAACAGAAGAATACTTTCATTCAAATGGACATTCAATAATCAGACGCTATCCTGTAGTATGTAGATGGCGTAATGATCTTTATTTTACCATAGCCTCAATAATAGATTTTCAACGGGTTTCAGAAGGCAAGGTTATTTTCGAATTACCTTCGAATCCTTTAGTTGTTCCACAGATGTGCCTTCGCTTCAATGATATTGAAAATGTAGGCCTAAGTGGAAGACATTACACAAGTTTCTGCATGATAGGCCAAACATGCGATGCTAATGCACCTGGAGGCTATTGGAAAGACCGCTGCATCGACCTAGACTTTAGTCTGCTTACTAAGGGGCTTGGAATAAATTCTGAGGAGATCACATTTGTAGAAGACGTGTGGATAGGCGCGGGTGCATTAGGTTATTCGTTGGAATATTTTGCAAGTGGTCTTGAGCTGGGAAATGCTGTTTTCACCGAGTTCGAAGGTAATGAGACCGATTATCGTGTAATGACAAATAAGGTGATCGATATGGGTGCAGGCCTTGAACGACTTTCATGGATAACCATGGGGACACCGACCAGTTACGATTGCTGCTTTGGCCCTGTCATACAGAAGCTTTACGATTATACTGGAATCAACGAAAATTCAGAAATTTTAGCCAAATATTTTGCAGCAGCTTCTGACAAACTTGATCAGGTGAGTGGAGACATCAGCGCGTTAAAGTCATTGGTTGCAAAGGAATTAAACATATCTTATGAATCCATTGCTAAGATTATCGCTCCGTTTGAAGCAATGTATACCATTGCAGATCATACCCGTACTCTATTATTCGCAATTTCTGATGGGGCTCTCCCTTCAAATGTAGGAGGAGGATATAATTTAAGGGTCGTTCTTAGAAGAGCACTTTCAATTCTAGATCGACTCGGATGGAACTTCAAAATTGATGATATAGCTGATATGCACATAGATTATCTGAAACAGATGTACCCGGAGCTCGAGGAGCATAGAGGCGATGTCAGAACTATACTTCAGATCGAATCTAATAGGTATATTGGCTCTAGAAAAAGGATGGATTTTATTGCAAGCTCAATAAAGAGCGCTGCAAAAGAGGTGACAGTAGACGACCTAATTAGATTATACGAATCTGACGGTATTACTCCAGAGTTCTTGATGGAAACGGGTGTAATACAAACTATTCCTCCTACGTTTTATACAAAACTTGCTGAACTTCATACGAAGGAAACATCGGTTGAAGCCCCAAAATCCTTTAAGGGTCTCAGTAATCTTCCATCAACCAGGCTATTATTTTATGAGGATGAAGATCTTCGTGACTTTGCTGCTACAATCCTCAGGATACTGGATAAAAACTGTCTAGTCTTAGATCAGACCACGTTTTATCCCCGAGGCGGTGGACAAGAGCCTGATACGGGGGAAATAGAAGGGAAAAAGGTTATTGAAGTGACAAAACAGGGTAATATTGTAATCCATAAATTAGAAAATACAGGCGGCTTTAGTGAGGGTGAGATAATACACTGCAAAGTCAACAGCATAAGGAGAGATCTGATTACTAAACATCATACTGCAACTCATGTTCTTAATACATCGGCAAGAACTAATCTTGGATCATGGGTATGGCAAAATTCTGCATTTAAGGATGAATCCTACGCAAGGCTTGATATTACTCATCATTCCAGTTTGTCCAGGGAAGAAGTCGAACGGATTGAAAGAACTGCAAACAATGTAATTAGACGAGATTTGCCGGTATCCATTAATACAGAGGAGCGGGTTGATGCTGAACACAAGTACTCATTTCGAATCTATCAGGGCGGTGCGGTTCCGAGCGCCAACGTCAGAATAGTAAATATTGAGAACTGGGACATTGAAGCCTGTGGTGGAACACATGTAAACAAGACTGGGCAACTAGGGCTTATCAAAATTATAAAAACTGAAAGAGTTCAGGACGGCGTAGTCAGATTGGAATTCGTAGCCGGTGATGCTGCCATAAACTATATTCAGAAGCAGGAAAACCAGCTTATCACTATCTCCGAATACTTGGGATCTAGCAGAGAAAAACTCGTTGAGTCATTTCAAAAGAGCTTCGATGAGGCAGAAGCATCAAAGAAAAAGATGAGAATTTTGCTACGGAAAATTTCTCCGCTGCTGGCAAAATCAATTTCAGCTGAAGCCAAGACGATTTCATCAGATGGTCTTAAGTTGTATAGCGTACATGATGACAACGAACTCGACGACGAATATTATATTTCTATAGGTCAATACGTGGTTCAGGCCGATCCGTCTATCATCTTCATTGCGTTGATATCAAAGGGTCAAGGGATTAGGGTAGTTGTATTTGTAGGGAAAAAAGCAAGGGAGAGAATTAAGGCCGATTATATAGCAAAGATGCTTTCTACACACTTAGGAGGCTCTGGAGGAGGCGACGACAAATTCGCGCAGGGAGGCGGGAGATACAGAGAGAGAATAAAAGATGCTCTGCTCTTAGCAGAGGGGTTGATTTTGAAAAATGTGGGATAGCAAGACATGTCAAATATCAATTACAACAAAATAGATTGGAATAATATTGAGAAGAAATGGAGCCAGAGATGGGATGACCAAAAGATTTTTCAAACTAACCGAGATCTTCATAAGAAAAAATATTTCATCACAGTAGCTTATCCTTATCCAAATTCCCCGCAGCACGTCGGTCATGGGCGGACGTATACTCTTGCGGATTCACATGCTCGTTACATGAGAATGAAAGGCTACAATGTGTTGTTTCCAATGGGCTTTCATTACACGGGAACACCTATTCTTGCCATGTCACGTAGAGTCTCATCTGGAGACAGAATATTGCTAGAGACCTTTACAAAGATCTATAATGTTCCGAGCGAAATACTACAGAGCTTTACCGAACCAGTAAATATTGCAAATTACTTTCATAACGAAATTAAATTAGGGATGAAAGAAATCGGTCTCTCCATAGATTGGAGGCGAGAATTTACTACCATAGACGAAGCATACTCAAAGTTCATTTCATGGCAGTTTAAAAAACTACATGATAAAAAATTGATAATGCAAGGCTCGCATCCGGTGGGCTGGTGTCCAAATGATCAAAATCCCGTTAGTCAGCATGATACCATTGGTGATGTAGAACCAAACTTCGTTGAGTATATTCTAATAAAATTCGAATTGGACGATGGGTGTATTATCCCGGTTGCGACTTTAAGGCCAGAAACTATCTTTGGTTGTACGAATCTTTGGGTAAATCCGCAAATCCAATACGTTAGAATAATTGTTGATGATAATGTCAAGAGATGGATAGTAAGTAGAGAGGCTGCCAGGAAATTAGAATTTTTGAACCACAAAGTTGTGGTAGAATCGGTTTTAGAGGGCAAAGAAATAATCGGCAAATATGCAAAAAATCCAGTTACGCAGCTTTTAATCCCGGTATATCCTGCTTCCTATGTAGATTCGGATAATGGGACTGGTATTGTAATGTCTGTTCCGGCTCATGCACCATATGATTATCAAGCTCTTCAGGATTTGAAGAACAGTATCTCAGATCGGGACGAGTTTGGGTTGAAGACAGTTACTGTCGACCCTCTTATTATTATCGGATCGCAAGAGTATCCCGGTCCTGATGCAATACCTGCGTTGAGAATAATAAATAAATTCGATGTAAAGAACCAAAGTGATCCGAGATTGGAGAAATCTACGTCAGAATTATACTCCCATGAATATTACAGCGGCATAATGCTTAAAAATACAGGAAAGTATGAGGGAATGCGAGTCCAAGATGCAAAAGAAAAAATAAAGAGTGAACTTGTAGCCGCCGGTATAGCCGATAGGATGTTTGAATTAACAAACAAACCTGTTAGATGTAGGTGTGGCGCTGAATGTGTAGTTAAGCTACTAGTTGATCAATGGTTTCTAAATTATGGCGATAATGGATGGAAAAATTTAGCATACGAATGTATCAAGAAAATGGATATAATTCCTGAAGAGATTAGGCATGAATTTGAATATGTAATTAACTGGTTAAGGGAAAGAGCATGTGCCAGAAAATCTGGACTTGGAACTGTCCTTCCATGGGACAGTGGTTGGATTATTGAAAGCCTTTCAGACTCTACAATATATATGGCATATTATATACTGGCAAAATACATAAACGATAATTCAATAAGTAACGTTAACGCTCTAGCTGAGTCATTTTTTGATTACGTGTTACTAGGAATAGGAAATGCTCCTGATGTCGCAGAAGAGTGCGATATATCCAAGAATTTACTTACAGAAATTAGAAATGATTTTTCCTATTTTTATCCTGTCGACTCTAGACATTCTGGAAGAGATCTGGTTCCAAACCACCTGTCATTTTTCATTTTCAACCATGTAGCAATTTTTCAGAAAAAAGATTGGCCGAGACAAATCGTCGTAAACGGATCTGTATTAATGGAAGGGAAAAAAATGTCAAAGTCTATTGGAAATATTATTCCTTTACGTTCAGCAATAAAAGAGCATGGCGCAGACGTGATTCGCGTTGCAATGCTTATCTCCGCGGAGCTCTTACAAGATGCTGACTTCTCGTTCGAGGCAATAAAGGGGATTCGCTCTAAGTTGGAGGAGATTTACTATATGGCAGAAGAACATTCGACCAGGTGGCCCGAACAAACGACAAGAAAAGAAAAATTCGAGGAATTGGAAGATCGCTGGCTCATAAGCAGGCTACAACGCAATATTTCCGATACCACATTATCAATGGATAGGCTTCGTGTAAGACAAACCCTGCACAACATATTGTACGCACTAGATCAGGATTTACAATGGTATAGAAAGAGAGCAGTTGCAAAGAAAAGAGATGACTCTTCGAGTATTCCTGTCCTTTATGAATTCCTAGAGTGTCGCATAAGAATGCTTGCACCTTTTGCTCCTTTTATAGCTGAAGAGTTGTGGGAAAAAATTGGTAATTCTTCAAGCTCAGTTATTCTGGGCGGTTGGCCGGTAGCAGATGAAAGCAAAAGAGATCTAGTGGCAGAAGAATCAGAAGACCTTCTAATGAACTTAATATCAGATTTACAAAACATCATCAAGGTGACAAAAATTGTTCCACAGAAAGTGATTATTTACACCGCAGCACAATGGAAGTTCGAACTCTATCAGAGCATTCTTGAGATCATATTACTAAGACAGCAAACTAACTTTGGAGATATTATGAAATTACTGATAGAAGAAAAGTCTAGTGCAAAGAGCAATCCCAATTTAGTACGAAAAATGCTGGAAGATATTCTCTCGGACCCACTTGAGTTGAGACAAAGACGGGTGAGGTTAGAATTTTTTGATGAAGTTTCGTCTATCGAAGATGCTAAAGCCCTACTGTCCTTAGAATGTGGAAATGCTCATCCTGAGGTACTTGTATATTCAGAAGATAGAGAGGATTTAAAAAAATATGATATAAAGTCAAAGGCAAAATTTGCCAGGCCATTCAAACCTGCGATTCATATCGTTGAGCGATGACCTTGTCCGCTTCCTTTCGTTCTCTTGGCAACAATGATTGATGAAACAATATAGAGCAAAAATCCTATAATTGCTAGGACTAAACCATAAAAGGAAAGCGCGCCTCTATGTGCATAGGTTCCGATTCCTACTAAGATGGCTCCTACAAGGAGTAATGCTAAACCTCCACGAGCAGATGAAGGCATTCGAACTTGACTTTTGCGAGATGGCAGTTATTTTCACCGAAACGAATTATCAGGTCGCTAATATCATTTTATCGTAGATTACGTTTCGAATTCTTAGAAATTAGTTCCTTCTAGAAGACAGTTAGACCATTGCTAACAGTCGCAATATCATCTTAATCCTGCCTAAAACCCGATATTTTTTCTCGTTATTATTTGGAATCTTTTTATTAAAGCGAGATACTCCCATCTCTGAAATGAAAATCGCAGTAGTTGGCATAGGAGTTGCTGGAGCATTTCTTATGAACAGATTAAGCGATGATCACGATAACACCGTAGTTGGTTTCGAAAGGATGGCAAAAACACAACATGATGCGGTGTGTGCTTGGGCTACAAGCGAGAACGTAATGTCAGATTTGGTTAGAAGTTGTGGACTGGATTTCGGACAATATATCATGCATCGAGGGAAGCACATGATGGTAGATGCAGGGGAAAGTGAGGATAATATTGATATTCGCTTAAAAGGAATGGTGATTTATGACAAACTAAAATTGATTCAGGACATGATTAGGGGTACTAGCATTGAATTCGGAAAAACCCCTAAGAAAGAGAACCTTGAAACAGACTTTGACATGATCATTGATTCTACGGGTTTCCATCGAAATTATCTACCAAAACCCACAAGAGAAATGTGGATTCCTTGCGTACAATATAAAGTGAAATATGACTCTGATAAAATACCATATGATGATTTCTACCTCAAAGCCTTTCCTTCGATGACTGGATATTTCTGGTATTTTCCTCTTAACAATGGATATGCACACATAGGCGCTGGGGATTTTCAAAGAAATCGAGAAAATAAGTTTGTTGACACATTTCTAAAAAGGTACCAATGTGAAATTATAAAAAAAGTAGGCAGACCTGTTAGGATTAGCCCACCTATCCAATGTGAACCATTTACAGATGGCAGAAAGTCGGTAGGCGTAGGTGAATCAATAGGGACCGTCTATTCGCTCCTAGGAGAGGGTATAATTCCTGCAACATGGTGCGCTGAATTGTTTATCCAACACCTGCATGACATGAAAGGTTATAGAGATGCAGTAATAAAAAAGTTTGAAATATATGCATTGGTATTCAAATTTATTCAACTAAAAATTACAAAAAGATTTAATACATTAAAGCACTTGATAGATTTGCTCAGGATATACAAGCACATGAAAGAGCAAGAGGATAGATACGGAATGGTAATCAGGATGACTGACATGTTCAGGGTATCGAAAATTTAGGGTACTAGGGTTTGGCTTTGGCTTTTATTCCATTGCTTTGGTTACTTCATCAGAATGATTCATTTCATAGTGTTTGTCAGCATCAGATTTTGTTAGAAATTCCTTTCCACAATTCTTGCATCGGAAGGTACCTCCTTCATATTCGCTCATGTGCACCCCTAAATTTTTCTCTCTTCCAAATATTAATTTTTGCAAGAATGCCAATGTATCTGGACATTTCAAGCAGTACTTCCGCTGATGTTTGTACGATCTTCATCTACAAACCTATGTTTTTCTTTTTTCACGAGTGGAACGATTTTTTCCATAATTAGTTCATCATAGTTTTTTGCCTCTACTTCCAAAGCTACAAGCAAATAGTAGTTTTCATTAATTTGTAGTGTGGCTCTGTTTAGTCGTTCGTATCTACCAAATGCATAGATAAGTGGGCCTATCTTTGATTCAAACTTAATCCTAGTTTTCTGCCTAGTTACAGTAAGAGACGCATATTCTTCGTTTTCTTCTTCAGTCATGAGTGGTTTTAATCCTTCTCTGTACTCGGCATTAAGTAATACCCCGAATTTGTTGGCGATACCTATCCATCGTATAGAAGCATCAAGCTTCAAGACTTGTTTTGTGAATGAATAGATGAATTCGTAGTCTATCATATATTAGCAAACAAGTGAGAACCTTAAAAAGCATAAGGTATCACTATTGAACAATATTACTAGACTAGAAGTTTATATGTGAATGTTTAGGATTAACTATGTTATTAAGAAT
>DATDLD010000176.1:0-18449 GCA_036519475.1 Candidatus Nitrosopolaris sp.
ATTTTGCTTCTGAGCATCCATGAGTAAGGTGAAATTAACGGTGGTAAGTACTTGATGAAAGGGGAAAAAAAAGTGTAATCTGGCGAGATAGTAAGGTTGGGAACCTTTGGAAATACAGATTCAAGCATTGCTTTCCTCAACTCATATGGAAATGGAAAGCTTTTCGTATTGATCTCCTTTCCATCTTTCAAAAACCTCACTGGAAAGATATAAATATTATAATCCTTTTGGAAATGCGAAATAATATCTACGTGAGAGTTTGTTAGAGGATTAATATGCGCTAAGATGGCAGCCGCTTTTACCATAAAGTAGTAAAACTTAGGTGTATGTCAACAAAAAGTGTCGAAGGAGGAAATAGTTAAGAGCCTCTTTTTACTTCGATCTCGATTGTAGAAACGTTCCGAGTCCTTCCATCATCTGATTGGACCGTTTCAGACCCAATTCTTATGTCGCCTATTTTGTAGCCAGCTGTCTCCATGCGCTTGATGATTATCTGTGAAACGTCTACTGCCCGTCCTATGCTCAAGCCTCTAGCTTTTATTGTCACCGAAGGCTGATTTGCCAGCTGAATCAAAGTTGACGTGACGTAGGCCATCAACGGTTTCTTTCCTATATATATAGCATCGCGAGGTCCATCTTTATGTACTTGTTGATTCTGTTGTGGTTGTGCTTCCGACATAGAATTGATAGATATGTCGGATAATTTAAATCTAGAACATGACAAATCAATGAGGCATGGTCTGTACTGCTAAGTTGACCTCTAATTATGACATTGCATTGAGCTTGGTTACAAACCAGCTTTGTTAAATCTCAAGAGAAGTTGCAGATGGGGCCGGCCGGATTCGAACCAGCGACCTCCAGCGCCCGAGGCTGGCATCCTACCAAGCTAGACAACGGCCCCTGAGAGCAGGCAGGAGTATTAAGTATGTTTACAAGTATTAAGATTATAAAACTGTGATGTTGAACGATAACCTATTCCTATGATGTTGAGTGATCCAATTATTTCTAGTTAGGTTATTATTTTCAGTTTGCAGGAAACTAATGCACTCATCCTATAAGGCCGAGATATTCTTTGTCATTGAATGCGAGAGATGCTAGAGAAGACTAATGAATTAGAAAAATATGTCTTACATATTCTCAGTCTACGAAGGTCTCGAAGTTTTTCACCCAGTCAATATCAGCTTTTATAATCCCATAGCTAAAAACTACTGAAACCACCTGGCATCAATTGAAACAACATTTTGTGACATCAAGACGGATATGCATCCCAAATCTTGGCTATCGCGATATCGTAATACTTCCATTCTATATCTCACGACGATGCTTCTATTTTATCATGGTTTGGGATTCGTGTTTACGATTATAGGAATGTTTGTTGTAGAAAATACTATATCTAATTATCAAGAACCTGCTCTGCCGCGGTCATTGGTATCTGTGCTGACTGCAGGCCCCATAGAAGAAACATTGTTTTTTGGTATCCCATTTTATGCATTTGGGAATCATATAGTACTGTTAATAGGAGGCATAGTCTGGGCAATGATACATATTCTAAATACCTCTATGATTGATATTCATAGTCTTGCGTACGCAAACTGGCTATTTGTGGTACCATCGTTTTTCTTCAGTATTAGAACTTGGATCAGTGGAAAAGGCTGGTTTGCGATAATTGCTCATTCAGTGTGGAATGCTATCTTTTTTTCCTTTGCTTGTGTAGCTGGCGAGAATTCCTGCGTGTCACTCAGATATAGTAATAACCAAGCAACAGAGATCATTCTTGTGATTGTGGCAGGGGCATTACTGGGTTTAACGTTCTTCTTATATCGGACAAAATCCAACAAGATTCACTAAACGCTTAGTGCAGTAACGGTATAAAATTTCGCAGATTCACTAGCGTCTGTTTATCTTGAAGTCTTTCTTTGGCTGTTGTATGCTAAGTAAAATCTGCTTTAATTCTTCGTCAGTAAGCAACCTATTTAATTTTCCCGACGAAGCTGCATTTATCAAGTAGTTTTCTACTGCTGTTGCGAGATCTGGTTTAACCATTCGGATATTCATGAGCCTTTGACGCGCTTCGGGATCCAAAAGGGCCATTAAAGCGCGTTGGCGCATGGCCGCTGCTTCCGCTTCGCGTCTTTTCGCCGAGTCGTCGTTTGGCTGATTTGACTGTGGGAATGACATGGTTACACTCTTAAGGAGCTAGGCATAGCGTTGTAGCGCTGGAACAGCGGTTACAACTTCTTTGTAGATTTCGGTAGCTAATCGATCAATTTTTTTCATCCCTTCGTCAGAAATCAATCTACCCTCCCTTTTTTTAGATACATATCCTGCTGACTCCAGTTGCTGTAAAGCATGGCGAATAATGGCTCCGCCAGAGTCGCTATGATGATCAAGATTATAACCGATGCGCTTTCTACCACCGTATTTACTTTTTAATTCTGAAATACCAATAGGGCCATGCATGTAGACCTTCCTTACTAATGAGGCACATCTTGTAAACCACCAATCTTTATTCTGTGGAATCTTTTCAGTATGGGGGCCAGTTTTTACAAATGCCGCCCAACCTGGAGGTTCAATTTTCTTATCTTTTTTTAATTGTTCGGCTAACCTACCGATGAGTTCGTTAGCAGGAACATCATAAGCCTTAGCCATGCTAATATTGATAAATGACCTTGCAAATCCCCTATAAACCTTATTCTTTAATTCCTCTGCTTTTAAATCAGATTAGTTCAACATATAGTAATCACTCAGAAATGATCTTGCGATAAGTGTGGCCACATCTCAGACAAGTGATCCTAATACTTTTTTGA
Source organism: Candidatus Nitrosopolaris sp. (assembly GCA_036519475.1). Lineage (GTDB taxonomy): Archaea > Thermoproteota > Nitrososphaeria > Nitrososphaerales > Nitrososphaeraceae > DATDLD01. The sequence goes on from DATDLD010000176.1 coordinate 2,808, forward strand.
TTTGTTCTGCCGGTCCTTACTCTGGACGTCCTCCCTGGAATAATTAGTTGTTTACACTTTTTACAGTAGAGCTGGTGGATCTCGTAAGTGAGTCTTAGACGAACGCGCATAGCAATTTTTTTTGCGAGCTGTGCCAGATCATCTGCAAGTTTTTCATCGTATTTGGCTTCTTTCAATGCATTGACAATAAGAATATCGATCCTTTCTTTTGCCGTTGCTCTTGCATTCCGACGTTTCACACGAATTGCACATTTCGGGGAACAAAGACAGAAATAAATCCTTCTAAACACATATTCTATCACGCTCCCAAGAGCTGTCCATAGGAGAAAGATACAATAATTAACTTAAATGATTAATCTGTACATAATTGTTAAAAATCGCCAATTTCGATGAATTGGAAGCTGCAGCGAAGAAATATTTGAACATACGTCAGAAAGAACCAGATCCAGAATCACAAAGGTTAGCACTTGGAATATTTGATTTTTTTGCGTCTTCTAATTTTGCATTCCCTTTGAGGAAAGAAGCAGTTATTACCCAGTCGACTACAACCTACTTTTACGTGAACAACTCTGCCTTTCCAAGTCTCTTTGAATTTATTTCAGAGGTATTGCACATGAATATACCGATCATTATAAACGCGGCAAAATTTGGACCAGGAGAAATAATAATAGAAAAAGAAAACGAGGAGGATGCACGAGACGAGCTAGACTCATGCGTTAGGGAATTACAGAAGCTAGTGACAGCCAGAAGTCTCAAATCTTAGTTAATTCGAAGTCCTGATGCTGACAATCCATCAGTCAACCAAACACAACTCACATTATGGCCAACCAGTAACTTCAGATTGAAATATCTATGCTCTCGCTCGTTATTGCAGAGGCTGCGCTAGAAACTGTGCCAAATAAGATCGCTTCTCATCGCTCAATTCAAAACCATACTAGGAAACTCAATAGGCCCCATACAGAGATATTGTTGGACAGGAGTTACCATCATTATGCGATGATAGATAACAGGCTAGAGTCACAATGGAAGCGGGGAAGACCAGACATAATTCATTTTGCTTTAATGGAGGCTTTGTCGACTCCTTTGTATATAAGAAAAATGGTAAAGGTTTATGTCTCAACAATAAACAATGAAGCGATTTTCATAGGGGACGACTTGCGAATTCCAAAATCGTATTTCCGTTTTGAAGGTCTGATGATTGATCTTTTCAAGAATAAGGTAGTAAAAAGTCCAGACAGCAAGAAAAAACTATTAGAATTACGGGCTAATATGCCGTTTGGAGAATTAATAAATGGTATGTTGAAACCAAGAACCTTAATAGGTTTGTCTAGCATTGGCGCTTCAAGCAGTGCAGAACAGGTCGTATCAATGTACGCTAAGGAAAGCAATATAGATTGCGCTTTTGTGGTGGGGGGTTTCCCTAGAGGTCATTTCCTATCTGGTACAACCAAATACTTCAACAACTTGCATTCCATTGAGACGATAAGTTTAGAATCACACGTAGTGATCGCAAGAATCTTGTATGAATGTGAAAAACTTTTATCGATTGCTTAACTAGTGCACCCAAGCATCTACAATGAATGCAATAAACAGTGCAGCCAGATACGGGCTAGAAAACTTGAACACTATCCATGACGTTTTTTCACTAGGCTTCAACAACAGCCAGGTCGACAAGGCTATCATAGCAGCGCCAAATATGATTGCAGTAGCCATATAGACCAGTCCAAACTGATTAAAAAAAAACGGAAGAAAACTGAATAAAACCATTATTAACGTTGTCGCTGCAATAATTCGAACTGACCTCTGTTCGGTAGAAATTACAGGAAGCATTGGCACACCTGCCTTTGTGTAGTCTCTTTTGATATGCAGCGAGAGGCTCCAAATGTGGGTGGGGATCCAGAGAAAGACTAAAGCCGCCATAACTAGACCAAGTTCAATATGCTGAGTTGTAACTGCAACATAGCCTATTAATGCAGGAGCTCCTCCAGAGAATCCACCTAATATGATGTTTAGCTGGCTTTTTCGCTTCAACCACATACTGTACACCACAATATTGTCAAATAATCCAAAAACCATAAGAAAGAAAGCCCATATATTGATGAACCATGAAAATGCCAAAGAAATTGCAGCCAGTACAAGTCCGAATATGAGTGCGTTTCTCGGGGAAATTCGCCCTGACGGGATGGGCCTTGCCTTGGTTCTGTCCATTATTGCGTCTATATCGCGGTCGTTATAACCCGTCAAAGCATCAGCAGCGGCTGACCCAGCAGCTACTCCTCCAATTAAAAATACCCACGTTAATGGTTGAACTCCAATATGAAATAACAAAGATCCCGTCAGTGCTGAAGCAAATGCAGTAAAAACTAAGAGATACCAGATCTTAGGCTTGGTAAGCTCATAATAGTTTTTTAGAATACTGCCAACCTTCGCCTGAGAAATGAGGAATCCCATAACAGCTATTTTCTCCAGATCTCTTATAAAAGCCGTATACCTAAGAATTATGCTCTTGCATCATTTGGCTATAGAGGCAGGATAGAGAATTTCACGAAGTGTTTTTCTCATCTCAATAAAAGTTTCTGTCCTTTGAACTCCTTCAATACGACCTACCTTTTCTGATATCAATTGATGCATCTCATCCAGCGAACGGGAAGTCATAGTAACCAAAATGTCAAATCTGCCAGTAACTTCAGCAACCTCTCTAACCTCGGGTATCTTGAATAATTCGTTGAGGACATTATCTCTTAGCTTAGAATCCATATTAATGCCAGTGAGCGCTTTAACACCGAATCCTAAAGCTTCGTCATTGATTACGATAGTAAACTTTTTAATTAGACCTCTTTTTACAAGTCTTTTTATTCTACTGTATACAACTGAAGCATTAACACTAATTTTCTTAGAAAGCTTGGGAACGGAGATACTTGCATCCTGGGTAAGCTCGCTTAAAATCTTGAGATCTAAATCGTCAATTCTTCCCATATGGTTTTCAGATTATATCTTTAGTTAAGTTGTTAATAAATGTATTAATTTCAAATTTAAACGTATTTTTATAATAATAATATCTGGAGATCAGAGTATAGCCTTATGTTTAAATAATTCAGCGAGCAAGACCGCCCCTTTAGCAGAGCCCATCTTTTCATTGTGGGAAAATAATATGTATTTTATGCCGTTTTCAAAAGCCGTGTCTTTTCTGATTCTGCCAATAACTGTAGTCATTCCATCATTTACCTCCCTATCTAGCCGAGGCTGAGGCCTCGTCGGATCATCATGCACCATGATATACTCTTTGGGAGCGGTAGGCAACTCATCCATGGCAACAGCCTCTGAGAACTTCAGCATTTCGGATTTAACCTTCTCTGCAGTTATGGGTTTTCTAGTCTTGACAAATACTGATTCAGTATGGCCGTCTAAAACTGGAACCCTTGTACATGTACAGCTTATCTTGATTTCGGAGGATACGATTGAGTTAGAATTTAGGTGACCTAGAATTTTTTTTGTTTCGACCTGAACTTTTTCTTCCTCCTTAGGTATGTACGGGATCACATTATCCATGATATCGAGAGCAACAACGCCAGGAGATCTTCCAGCTCCAGATAATGCTTGCATAGAAGTCATGAACACAATGTCTATCCCAAATTTATCTATGATAGGTTTGAGAGATATAGCCAAACCTGTAGTGGTACAATTGGGTAACGGTGCGATAAAACCCTTCCACCCTCTGGTTTTTCTTTGAAAGCTCAGCAAAGGTATATGGTCATCGTTTACACCTGGAATCAAAATCGGAACATCATTTTCATATCTAAATGCGGCTGCAGTGCTGATGACAGGAGTCGTTCGAGCTAACCGTGGCTCAATTATCATCGCATCTTCGGAATCTAATGCTGTGAATATTAGATCAAACTTTTTTGGGTCTATGTCAGACACCTTATCAATGATCATATCTCGAACATATTCAGGGGTCTCCTCTTTGCTATGCCATCTCAAAATGCCTGAAACGGGATCACGAATAGCATCGATGTATTTCTTTCCAGCAGATCTCTCTGAAGATGCAATCTGAGTTAACTCGAACCATGGATGTCTATTCAAGGCGATTATAAATTCTTGCCCAACCGCTCCAGTAGCTCCAATAATTGCAACCTTTAGCATATCATCCGCCTTGGTAATCTGCAATTAATAATTGTTTTCGGAGAAACTAAGGCTCCAGTCGAATCGGTTTACCAGTTCATCCTAAATATTAGGTTGACTGTTACTAAAATTATGATAACTATAAGATTAAAGATTGGACATGTAGGACAAAGATGCTAACAAAAGTTTGTGCCCATGGAGGAGTTTATTCAGTAAATCCTAAATTAGTGAAGCTGGATTTCAGCTCGAATGTTAATCCTTTGGGAATTTCTGAAAAAGTCCTAGAGTTAATACGTGATAATATCACTTCATTATCCAAAGAATATCCAGATCCCAGATGTAAAGATTTGAAGAGAAGTTTGTCCAATTACGTCGGGACAGGCATAGATCCTGATTCTATCAATGTAGGTAATGGAGCCACTGAACTAATTAACGATTTTGCCAGGACATTTGTGCGCAAGAAGGTGGTGATCCCAGTACCGACTTTTTGTGAATACGAAGCAGCCTGCCGTCGCATGGGCGCTAACGTTGTCCTAGTTCCTATGAAAGATTTTAAACTAGCTCCAGATATTATTATCGAAAATGCAAATAATTCTGACGCAGTTTTTTTATGCAATCCTAATAATCCAACGGGTTGGTTGGCGTCTAAGTCGATCAAAAAAATCATTGAAGGAGTAGATAGCTCTACTAGAATTCTCATAGACGAATGCTTTATCGAATTTGTTGACGGTACTTATCCTAGCCACTCCATGATTGAGAAAACACATGAGTTTGACAATATTATGATTCTCAGATCCTTGACCAAATCCTTTGGCCTGGCTGGTCTGAGAATTGGCTATAGTATTTCTAACCATGCTGCGGCAAACCGGATATCGGCTAGTCAGATACCTTGGAATGTAAATGGCATAGCCCAAAGGGCAGGAATATCTGCTTTAGAAAACATGACTCATCTGGAAGATGCGCGGAGATTAATCAAAAAAGAACGAGAATTTATGCAAACTCATATTACGAAAAGATTGCATTCGTTTATCCCTTTACGCTCTGATGTGAATTACTTTTTAATTCGATTGGAGGCCAAAGACTCTACTCGTCTAAGAGATTCTATCTTGCTGAGAAAAGGTATTCTGGTGAGGGACTGTAGCGATTTTGCGGGAATAGAGGAGGACTACATTAGAGTAGCAGTAAAAACTCATCAGGAGAATTTGCTCTTACTAGACGCCTTGGAGTATAGCGATCGATGAAAGCAAAAACGCTAATGATTCAAGGAACTTCATCTGGCTCTGGAAAGAGCACTGTTGTTACTGCCCTTTGTAGAATATTTACGAGCCAAGGATACAGTGTGGCCCCTTTCAAAGCTCAAAATATGTCTTCTAATATCCATACAATTGGTAGTACAGCTAAAAAGATAGCTAAGGCTCAGCTAGTTCAGGCGTCAGCATCAAAGAAAGCCCCAGATATCAAAATGAATCCGATTCTATTGAAACCCTTGGGAAATTATCGAAGCAGAGTTTTTTTAAACGGAGATTTTTATTCCGAAATGGATGCGACGGAATATTATAATACATTTGCATTGCAAAAAGGATTTCCTGCAATTTTAAGAGCATTAAATGAACTTAGGAAAGAAAACGATCTAGTAATAATCGAGGGCGCTGGTTCACCAGCTGAGATTAATATTTCAAGATTTGATGTGGCAAATATGTTACTGGCAAAGGAAATATACGCTCCTGTAATAATTGTCTCAGATATTGAGCGAGGGGGGTGTTTTGCTAGCATCGTTGGCACCATGAAACTATTAAAGCCAAATTATAGAAATTTGGTGAAGGGCATTTTAATAAATAAGTTCCGTGGAGATAAATCCATTTTGCAGCCTGCACTAAAAACAGTAGAAGGCATGATAAACAGACCGATTCTAGGAGTGATACCAAAGATAAAATTCAATTTACCAGACGAGGACTCCCTAGATTCTAATAAATCTCACAAATATGAACTACCAGAAGAGTCATGGGAAGAGCAAATTGATATTATTGTAACAGCAATAGAAGAAAACGTTGATTTAGACAAAATACGCCAAAATCTTATTGGTTTAAAATAAAAGATATATGATAATAGAATACCTGCTCATATCACTTGGTGGTGGTGTTTTATTAGACCTTCTCTTAGGCGATCCCCCAAACCGATATCATCCAGTCGCCTGGCTAGGAATAGTTATCGAATTTTTTGTACCGCGACTGAAGGAAGACAACTATGAGTCCTCAAGAAAGGAGACCGCAAACGGTACTGTTTTTGCGTGTTTATTGGTTGTAATTTCAGGTACTCTACTTCAATACGCCATGGTCTTAAGTATTCATTTTTTAGGGATAATTGTTTTCATTGTATTCGGAACACTCATCGTGAAAGTTACAATTTCTATTAGAGGAATGGAAAAACATGCTCTTGAAATTGTTGAGGCGTTGCAAAAATGCGACCTGCAGCATGCAAGACATCGCTTATCTTTGATAGTGAGACGAGATACAAAAGATCTAGACGAGCAACATTTGCTTTCAGGGATAATTGAATGCGTCGGAGAGAGTATTGTCGACGGTATTCTTTCGCCCCTTTTTTATTATTCATTATTAGGTCCATTTGGAGCTTTTACATATAGAACCATTAATACTCTTGACTCTATGGTAGGCTATACAGATCATTACCATAAAAATATTGGCTGGATGTCCGCGAGGTTGGATACTTTTGCCAATTATATACCTGCAAGAATTGCAGCAGTATTAATTGTCATCTCGGCTATGATATTTGGCGCAGACTGGAAGAATTCTATCCAAATTTTGCTACGTGACCGCAATAAGACATCAAGCTGTAATGCAGGCTATCCTATGGCAACCATGGCTGGTGCCTTGAGAATAAAACTAGAAAAGGTAGGCTTCTATACGCTTGGAGATGGATATGATGTTATCTCCTTCGAAAAATGCAGAACTTCACTACATATAATGAAATTGGCTACACTTCTTTTTTGCGTACTTTTCATTGTACCCTTAATGTTGGTCTTGTCTTACCTTGGTTGGTGGAATCTCTTATTTGATTCTTAAATCTCTTGAGGCGATACTTTCATTTTTAACTATACTTCCTATAGTAGACAAATCTACAACTATTGACAAACCCACCAATCTCAGTGATATTTATCATATTGCCAAAAACATGTACCTATTTCCTGTAGCTGGGGCAATAATAGGAATTTTAATTGGAAGCCTAGCATATGGTCTTTTTTTTTATGTTCAGCCTGCGTTACTGGGACTTATCATTACCAGCGCATTAATAATTCTTACAGGTGCAAGCCATGTTGATGCTTTGGCAGATTTCGCAGATGGTTTGATGGTAAAGGGGGGAAAGGAGCTTAGACACAAGGCAATGCAGGACCCTGGTAATGGTTCCGCTGGAATTGCAGCTATTGTTTTATATATTACGGGCATGATTATTGCAATTTCGAGCTTCAGTTATGGCTTTAAGCTTATGACTGGCATTATAGTAGCGGAAGTAATCGCAAAATATGTCATGGCCTTAGAAGCCTTTTTAGGACGGTCTGCGTGGCAAGGTTTAAGCTCCCCATTTACGGCAGCGATGAAAGATAAAAGAAAGATGCTGTCTGCTACGGCTTTAATGTTTGGAGCTATTTGGATTTCTGGTTACGTAGGCTTTCTGTCATTAGGTATATCAGTTGCCTTAGGCTTTTTAATCCAGCATATAGCAAACAGGAGTTTTGGTGGCATATCGGGAGACGTAATTGGTGCTTCTAACGAAATAACCCGACTGGCGTCGTTAATCGTTCTGTCATCCGTAACAATTTGAATAATCATAGCATGCATGTAACTGCTATCATAATGTGCGGAGGAAGAGGGACTCGTATGGGTAAATCTACTGAGGAAAAACCGTTACAAAAACTTAAAGGAAGAATGCTAATTGAGTATGTGGTTGATGCATTAGTAGGCTCCAACATATTTGAGAGGATAGTTGGTGTAACCAGCTCCAACGCCCCCAATACCAATTCATTCCTCAGGCACCATCTATATTACAAAGCAGGTCTAATCGAAGTATTTAAGACGCGATCAGATGGGTATCCAACAGACCTGTCTAAGGTAGTCCAAACGCTAAAGCCAAGACATGTCTTTGTTGTTCCTGCAGACCTCCCATTATTACGATCCAAAATAGTTAGGAAGATAGTCTTCAACGCTATCAGACTAAATCATCCATGCGTATCTATCGTGTTAGAAAAGAGCTTTGTAGAGAACATGGGCATGAAGCCAAGTGTAGTTGTGCCTATCGGTACTAAAAAGTACTGCCATTCAGGTATAACTGTGATTGATTCTTGTAAATTTGTACCAAATAGTTACGTTAGCGAAGTTTATATTCCAATGAACGAGAAGCAGTTAGCAGTAAACATAAATTCAAGAAATGAACTGAGGGCAGCAGAAAAACTTTTCTGACTCTAATCTAGTGTCTTTAAGACTTTTCCTAGCATAATAGCTCTGGCGCCCGTCGGTTGGACAAGAAGCTTATTACAAGATCTACAGTAAATGGTACTAGAACTGTGACTGTAGATTATCCTCTCTTCTTTACAATCAGAACATTGGCTAGATAGAAAGTTACTCGCTGGCTTTGGAGTCATTATATTTTTCTTACGCAATATTACCACCTTAATTATGCCTGTATCTCCAACTTGCGTAATCTCATTCCCTGTTTCATAGTCTTTCTCTGACAATTTTTACATGTATAGCGCAAAGTAATTTTTTTACTAGTCTTTGCAGTCCTTTTAAGTTCAGGAAACTTTTGTCCACCATAGCCCTTTTTATCCTCAGCATGCCTACGCGCACCTTCGGCAGTTTTTCTGTCTTTACCTTTCTTGTATATGGCTACTGCCTGATCTGTATGGGTTTTACATTTAGGGCAGAATTTACGCATTTCCTTCTGCATCTTCATAATAATACGATGATATCAGATCAGGGTAATTTAAGGACACCGTCAGTTAGTCTTTAATCACAATTGCATATGCAGAAGAACTGATTTTTCTAGAAAATCTAATATACTTAGACCGACATAACCAGGGATGTGGTATTAGAAGTCTTCATACGGCAGATGGTTCCTATAAGTATGGATAGCTTTGGTGTGTGGATACCTCTAGCATTCGGCCTTAGTATTGGTTTGGTATATGCTATAGTGTCAGGGCTAAGACGCCAACGGTAAATTCATCTCCATCTTTTTCTTTTTTGCACAAGAAAGATAAAACGAAACTGGGAATCACGATGGTTAGGCTTGTGGATCTATGACTCTTTTGGACAATAGATACCATTTATTTTGACTGGTTTCTACCGGAGATATGGTTCTATACGCGATTGGGCTCTAAGAAAAATCTTAAGACCCTGGCCTTGCTAGCATAGCAGATGAGTTTTGCAATTCAAATTGGCGCTAGCAAAGAAAGAACCGTTAACATTGACTCTAATCAAACAACAAGCTTTCTTTGGGAAGGCGAAAACGTTTTGTCTACGCCGTCAATGATATCTGAATTAGAGGAGACATGCAGGGTACTGTTAAAGGAGCAGTTTATTACCGATATAGAATGGGATTCCGTCGGAACACTGGTGAATGTTAGACATTTGGCTAGTACACCTGTAGGCGCACAAGTTTTTTTTAAGGCTGAAGTGATATCTGTTGAAGGTAGACGGGTACAATTTAGAGTGGAGGCAGCAGACAATATCGAGAAGATAGGGGATGGAACACACGAGAGATTTATTATCCACATCCCAAAGTTTAGAGCAAGAATACAAGGGAAAGAAAAGCAATTAGAAGTTCATGAAAAAAGTGACAAACTATAAAAGAGGCTTGAGAAAAATGTGTAATATTATATTAGGTGAATATGGAAATGGCATCAGTTCAAACTACGGCTGGCGGAATGCCAGTCATAATTTTAAAGGAAGGGACTAAAGAAAACAAGGGCAAGGACGCACAAAAGAACAATATTACCGCTGCTAAAGTGATATCAGAGATCGTGAAGACATGCTTGGGTCCTCGTGGCATGGATAAAATGCTTGTTGACAGTTTAGGTGACGTAACAATTACGAATGATGGCGCAACAATTTTGAAAGAAATTGATGTACAACATCCAGCAGGCAAGATGATGGTAGAAGTTGCGAAGTCTGTCGACAACGAAGTAGGGGATGGCACAACATCATCAGTACTTTTAGCCGGCACTTTGCTGGAGAAGGCCGAGGACTTGCTTGATAAAGATGTCCATCCTATAGTGATCGTCGACGGTTATACAGCAGCGTCAGAACAAGCCCTGAAATTGTTGCAGAAGATCGCAATTAAAGTGGATGTAAATGATAAAGACCTTTTGATAAAAATTGCAAGGACCAGTATGTATTCAAAACTTGTTTCCGACGATAGTCCAACATTGAGTCAAATTGTAGTTAATGCCACCAAACAAGTAGCTGAGAAGGCGGATAACGAGGGCAGTCTTAAGGTAGATTTAGATAATATAAAAGTAGAGAAGAAAGCTGGTGGCTCTATACGTGATACCAAGTTAATAAAAGGGATCGTGCTCGATAAGGAAGTCGTTCATGCGGGAATGCCAAAGAGAGTAGAAGGAGCAAAAATCGCACTTCTTAATTCTGCACTTGAGATAGAAAAGACGGAAATGAGCGCAGAAATCAGAATTAATGATCCGCAGCAAATGCACATGTTCTTGGAAGAAGAGAACAATATGCTCAAATCGATGGTCGAAAAGATAAAGGATTCGGGAGCCAATGTTGTGATATGCCAAAAGGGCATTGATGACTTAGCTCAGCATTACTTATCCAAGGAAGGCATTCTAGCCGTGAGACGGGTAAAAGAAAGCGACATGTACAAGCTTGCTAAGGCAACAGGTGCTAGAGTGGTAAATAACCTTGACGACCTGGTAGAGAAGGATTTGGGTTCTGCTGATCTAGTAGAAGAACGCAAGGTAGAGACAGACAAGTGGGTATTCATAGAAGGATGCAAAAATCCAAAAGCTGTCACCATTCTAGTGAGAGGCGGTTCACAAAGAGTCGTAGACGAAGCTGATAGATCTATTCACGATGCACTAATGGTAACGAAGGACGTCCTTGAAAAACCTGCTATTGTCGCAGGCGGCGGAGCACCAGAAGCATACATTGCAAACGAGTTGAGGCAATGGGCAAGTAATTTAGAAGGACGAGCACAATTGGCCGTTCATAAATTCGCAGACGCCCTTGATGTTATTCCACTGGCACTTGCAGAAAATGCAGGCATGGATCCGATCGATACAATGACTGAATTGAGAGCCAAACAAAATAAAGGAGCCAAATGGACTGGCGTCGACGTAAAGAACACAGTAGTAGCTGATATGTTCAAACAACAGGTCTTAGAACCTCTTTCAGTTAAAGAACAAATTATAAAATCAGCAACCGAAGCGGCTGCTATGCTACTTAGAATAGACGATGTGATTGCCTCAAGTAAATCCAAAATGCCAGCTGGCCCTCCAGGAGGCGGTATGGGCGGTATGGGCGGTATGGGCGGTATGGGCGGTATGGGCGGTATGGATATGGAGTAAGCCGTCTCAGTCCAAATAATTTTTGAAATGCTAATAAAGTTCCATCAGACAATTAAACCAATTCTACATCTCGGGCTAATTTTATCATATTAGACTGTAGCTATAAAAAGTGCTGGTACTGCCTACATAGACCTCAAAGGAACACTGTATGTATCATATGCAAATATCATAGCAAAGTTGAGCTGCCCACAATGTGAATCTTCATTTGATACGAACAATGTGTTCTCGGAATATATCTACAAGCTCCATACTGGGAATAGATCTGCTAGAAGGTCCAGTGTTTGAATAGATTATATTATGTTCTAAAACGAAATCTGAATGCTGAACGCTGCTGAGCTTGCCGGGGTAGCTCAGCATGGCTAGAGCGTTCGACTCATAATCGAAAGGTCGCGGGCTCGAATCCCGCCTCCGGCATTAGACTACGACCAAGCGGTAAATTCCTTCACTATTCCATCAATTGAAATGTAGATTAAAGAAAATAGCACGAGCGGGTATAAAATAAAAGAGCTGCCATCCAATTTTATAATCGTGTCAGGATGTAGTTCATCTCATTCCTGAATTTACCGTGTAATAGTACTCCTTTCCCTGAAGTATACTCATTTAATCTATTTTCCTGTAGTAGCTAACCGATGATAATCAACTCAGAAAACTAACTTATCGCGAATAAGTTCTACGTTTCGGCGACTAGTATGATCCTCCTGATATTATCCATTGTTTATAATCAGACAGTACATGCTGATGATCAAAGGCAAGCGTTTTCCTTTCGATGTCATCTAAACAAACCCAATCGACTTATGCAGTGTTCACCGTTTACGACCGTTCCAATGAAAACTACAGTCATTATGTGACCGGCGATAGTTTGAGTTCCTCTCTGGAAAATCATTGCGCGAGATGATCGGGCAGAAGTCATGTTAGAATAAAAAACAGACGACGAAGTTCAAATGAGGGCCTTCGGAGGGATTTGAACCCTCCTCAAGCGGTTTCCTTCAGTTCTATTTAGGAGAATCTGTCCACAGCCGCCTATACTAACCAGGCTATACTACGAAGGCCTACCAAGAATTCTCGGTGCTTTACAGTATATATTCTTTAGATTGATATGTGATAATCTTTTTGGCATGAATAGCTCCGGTTTACTATCGTAACACTAGTATTATATCCTAATATTGCAGATTGATGTAAAACTTAAATCTGAATTATTTAACACTAGATCAATGAGTTGCTCTGACGAATATGAATCACATAGTACTGAAGATAACCTTATTCAAATTACTCCTCAGATCAAATCCAAACTACAAAAGGCAAAGTATGGAGTCTACAATCATTCCGCAGTAGAGTTATGTCATTGGACTAAGAAATCATTCGCAAATCAGGGAGATTGCTATAAGCACAAGTTCTATGGAATCGCCACGCATCGTTGCATGGAGATGACTCCAGCCGCTATGAACTGCGAAAACCGCTGCATATACTGCTGGAGGCCCACAGAATTTTACGATACACTTAATATGCCAACAGACCTAGTTGACGAACCTGATATCATCGTCGAGCATCTGATAGCTGAAAGAAAAAAATTAATTAATGGGTTTTACGGGCATTCCAAGAACGACAAGAAAAGACTTGACGAATCCCTGTTGCCCTCACATTACGCCATTTCCTTGTCGGGAGAGCCTACGATGTATCCTAAACTGCCCCAGTTGATTAAATACTTGAAAAGTTTGAGCGAAACCAGATCTATCTTTCTAGTGACCAACGGCCAAGAACCACATATGCTGGAACGATTAGCTGATGAGGAGGCTTTACCTACACAGTTATACTTATCAACAAACGCCTGCAATAAGAGAATGTTTCACCAAATAAATCGACCCCGTTACAAAAATGCCTGGGAAAGATGGTGGGAAAGTTTGCATTTCATTGCTAAAGCAAAAACTCGTACAGTAGTACGTATTACACTCATAAGAAACTACAATGAAAGCCCGAAGTACATGCCTGAATTTGCTGACATTCTATCTCAGGGCAATCCACACTTTGTCGAGTTAAAATCCTACATGAATATAGGTATGTCAACAAATCGTCTCAAAAAAAATGATATGCTTGAAATGGAGGAAGTCAAGTTTTTCGCTACGGGACTCAATGGTTTAATGCCGGCATTTTCCCTGATGGATGAGAGTGAAATATCAAGGATAGTAGTTCTACAAAACCAGCGTCGATATGTAGAGCGGATGATAAATTTCGCTGGAAGCTGATACGTATATTCAAAGTGACCTTGTTAAGTTATTTTTGTACTATGACAAATTCTAATTACAACCTATATTTTATACTCCTGCACAACAAACCAATCGAAGGTTTATCCAAGTGGAGCCGGAAAAAATTGTGGGATTGTTTGCTATTGGGATATTACTTTATTCTGTTATCTCATTTACTCATACGAATACTAAGGCAGAACCTTTGGGAATAAAAATTACATCACCTGCCAAAGGACAACGAATTCCGATTGATAACCATAATTTAACAGTTGCTGGTATTTCCACGTATAATACTTCGATGAATTGTCATGTCTCAATTCTCATGAATGACATGAAACCATACAAACAAGCAACAGCGAAAGGTGAGAATGGGACAATGGATTACTCAACTTGGAAGTATATATTTACTTCAAAAGATTTCCTCATTAAAGAAGGTGACAATAGACTAACGGCCAAGCTATCTTGTAGGGATAATCTATCAAAATTTTATAGCGTAAACTTTACAGGATATAGTAATACTAATACCTTAAAACAACAGAAACTCGCTTCCGATAAGACACCACTTACAAAGGGAGCAAATGCTACTAAAAGTAGACCAGTTAACCCAGTCAGCTCAAATAGCACATCTCCTATACTAAAAACAGTCGAACCACCGAATGAAAAATTACATTATAAAAAGCCAACGATGACGACAAACACTACCGCCAATACTGCTCCTCAAGCTAATGCTTCCCACTCTAATGAGGTTCTTATTCCTAAAGCACCCCTGCAAAAGCAAGCGCAAGCACAACCACAACTTTCAACAAACATAACCACACCCACATCCAAATCCACACCCACAAACACTACCGCCAATACTACTCCTCAAGCTAATGCTTCCCACTCTAATGAGGTTGTTCCTAAAGCACCCCTGCAAAAGCAAGCGCAAGCACAACGGCAGAGGGGCGTCAATGATATACCATTTCCATTGTTTCCTGCTCAACCTACTAGTTCGGATAGTAATAATCTGACGGTCCCATCTGCCACAAGCGACAAAATGATAAGAGAAAGTGCTCTCTCTAACACAAATCACACTTTGTCAACGGGTCTTAGTCCCTCAGTTTATGCTGGGTCAGACCAAAAGGTAACGGCTGGTTCTAGCGTAACCTTAAACGGAAGCGCAACCAGAGCTAACAGTGGCATCATATTCTCCTATTTATGGAAGCAAAGTAACTCAAGTCCTTTAGTCATCTTGAGTGATGTAACTAGACCTATCTCACATTTTACTGCACCATCTGTCTCTGCTGATACTGTATTGACATTTGAATTAATAGTGACTGATAATTTAGGTCAAGTCGCTACAGATAGAGTGAACGTCCTTGTGCAACCAACATCAGTGGAAACCAATCTTATTAAACCCAATTCAAACTCTTCTCAGGTCGTTAAAATCCCCTCCAATAATACTGGATCTGGTGATGCAGATAACAATAATGATAATACTACAGCCAGTAATGTCCCACCACTAACCCCCCAGCTCTCTAATTTATCTTCTGAATCACATCCACCCGTTGCAAAAGCCGGGTCAGACCAAATAGTTGACGAAAACTCCACGGTTATCCTTGATGGCAGCAGAAGCTACGATATAGATTCAAATAGTATACTCAGATATAGCTGGGCTCAAACCGCTGGCAGTCCAACTATAGCCTT
>DATDLD010000177.1:0-9905 GCA_036519475.1 Candidatus Nitrosopolaris sp.
GTAACTTCAAGTTGAGTCAGATCGCCGTCTTTAGCTGATTTTGCTTGACAATTAGATAGGCTTTTTAGCTCCTTTTTCGTTATGCTACTTCCGTTAGCCGAAATTCCCTGAGGCGCTGATTGTCCTTGAGGGAAAAGCTGGTTGTAGCAATCTGTAACTTCAAGTTGAGTCAGATTGCCGTCTTTAGCTGATTTTGCTTGACAATTAGATAGGCTTTTTAGATTCTTTTTAGATAAGTTCGTTCCATCGTTGGGCGCACCTAATGTTGAAGCAGGCAAACTAGCTGCTGTTATTAACATGACCAAAGTGATAATAACACAGATAGCTCCTTGTATTTTCGGATACATCAGAAATGCAATAGCTCTATATTTTATATGAGGTCGGTTAAACCATATAAGTACTAATCTTGAGACTATTGTCTTTCTAAATTTTTCTTCGGCTAATATCATCCGAAAATTATAGGTAGTTTTAGTAAAAACAAAATGATGTAATAAGTAACGAAAGATACAACTATAACATAAGCCCGATCTTTTTTCAAATGTATTCTCCCTTAACTCATATTGCTTGCAAAAACTACTCTGATTCGGAAATATTACTGACGAGTTGTGACGGTAATCTTGAATTTCTATTCCGTTTTGAAATAAGAAGAAACCAATTGATGGCGGATCAATAGCTTTTCACGAGCAATTCGGTTTTGTCGACGGAGATGAATTTGACGAGCCATATAGTAGCAAAAACGACCTGCACTTGCGGCGGGTTAATGCTAAGAACCAAATGCTTGCTTGTATGTCTATCCAGTACAAGATAATAAAAAAATGTAAGTTTTGGTCAAAAACAGAAGGTAGAGAATCTACTGTCGCAGGTGAAATGGCATTTAAAATGGCTACACGTTTCCGCTCTAACAAAAAATAACGAAAGCATATTTTCTCGTGTTAGGGCGCGACTACTTTGCGCTGCGTTCGGTTCGTGCTCCAAAATTAGGAGATTACATCCCACAAATGAAGATTACTACGATCATAAAAGATTTACAACTTAAAGCCAGTTGCCGCGGCATTGGCTGGCGCTATAAGAAAAGCTAAACTAGGGGAGACATAATGTATGCGATTGATGCTAGCAATAACAGGGATTACAATTTTGAAATGGTAGTAAATGTTGTGTGAAACACGAGCGGCTATAGTTTTATAAAGTAAAAATGATTCCGATCGCAAAACCCAAATCTAGACTAGCCGAGCATTAACTCGTAGAAATTAAGATCCTTATGGAAGACCTACGTAAGCATTTGAAATAGATATCATATTATTATTCAATTCTAAATACGAGTCTACATCCATTTCAATTACCTTGGCTTCATCTATATTTATTATGTAGATCATGTGGACTCGACCATTTAAAATCTCGTCGACGCTCATAGGAGGATTGTCGTAATACTTATCGCAGAGCAATTTGAGCTGTTGCAATTCATTATATTTTCTGTCACGTGGAGGCCTACGGAATATATATGGAAGCGAAAGGATGCTTGCTGGGGTCGTTGCGAGAACAAATTGATTTGCGAATTTGCTGTACCGCGCGATTTTGCTTGTTATTCTAGCTGTATAGTAAGATAAAGGGTCTAATGCATGCTCCGGAGGTACAAAACCAGTTTCAATTTCAACGACAGCCTCTCCATCACCCTTTGTTGCATATACGTCGCACACGAGTATATCTGTGAGCCTCTTCTCGACATCAACGGAATATCCATAACGAATCAGGTGTCTGGCGCAAACCAATTCCATCACTGAATGGTTGATCTTTACGATATTTCTTTTGTAGAGTTCTATTAAACGGTTCTTTACAAAATCAACTTTTTTAATTACCTCTTCACTGTCTCCTGAAACCATCTTATTTGAAAGATAAGTAACATCTGATGTAAATCGTACTAAGTCCAACCAATCTAATATTAGCAGGTGTGGTTTTAAAGATGCCTACCATTAAAGCAATAAAATTAAAAATATGTATTATCCAACTAGTGATCGGATGTCTTCGATTAATAAAATAACCGTCCTTGGGTCTGGAGTTATGGGTCATGGGATTGCCCAGATCGCTGCCACGGCAGGCTACAATGTTTCTTTACGTGATATTGAGCAATCATTCCTAGATAAGGCAATGGAGAAGGTAAAATGGTCTTTGAATAAACTAGTTGAAAAAAATAAATTAAGATCTTCTGATGCTGATACAATATACAATCGAATCCAGCCTGTTGTAGATTTACACGAAGCTCTAAAAGATGCAGACATGCTTGTAGAGGCAGTACCAGAGGACATGGCCTTAAAAAGGAAGGTCTATTCAGACGTAGATAAATTCGCAGAAGAAAAAACTATTTACTCTTCAAATACAAGCACCTTGCCTATAACAGAGATGGGGAACTTAACTGGAAGACCGGAAAGGTTTATTGGCTTGCACTTTTTCAATCCTCCTCAAATAATGCAACTTATAGAAGTGATCCCTGGTAAATCAACTAATCAAAAAACTATTGATACGGCACTCAAATTTGTAAATAGCATTGGTAAATCTCCAGTATTGTGTCACAAAGATGTTGTAGGATTCATAGTAAACCGGATTTTTATCCCGATGGTTCACGAGGCAGTATACTGTCAACAGAGAGACAATGTCTCCACGAGAAAATTTGATTCTGCTGTAAAATTCAAATTGAGCCTTCCAATGGGGATTTTAGAACTTGCAGATTATACAGGTATAGACGTGATACATAAGGCTACCATTGAGATGTTTTCGAGAGACAGTAAATCAATCTATCCTAATCACAAGATTGAAGAATTATTCCATGAAGGAAAATTGGGACAAAAATCTGGCAATGGATTTTACGATTATAAAGGTACTAACTACGAGCGGATCAATCTTACCGAACAAGAGGGGGAAGATTACAATCCTATAAAGTTGGTATCAGTAGCAGCAAACAACGCATCATGGCTCATTTCGAATGGGGTTTGCAACAGAGAGGAACTCGACATGGCACTCAAACTTGGAATGGGATTAAAGACAGATCTGTTTTCGACTATGGAAAAGTTTGAAGTCAAAAAGGTCATAGAGACACTAAGGCTACTTCAAAGTAAATATGGCACTTTTTATGAGCCTGACGATTATTTACTCAACTGGGATCGTAAATGACTTTTAACTTAGTCATCAAAAAATGATCTTACTGCGTCTTTTGCGTCTTTGGCGACAACAATAGGGATCCGATTACGTTCATCAAGAAATTTACCCCCGTATAGATCCGAAACTCCTCCACTACCTGATATCACAACCATTTTCTTGTTAATCATGTAGCCTACTCCTAATTCAATCAGTGTTCCTACGCCGCCTCCGACGGCTATTATTCCATCAGCAGAACTAGAAACAATGAAATCTCTTGCAAATGCCATGCCCGTACATATAACGATGTCACAAAATTGATTTGCGAATGAAAAATGTTCTTGTGGTATAATTCCTACAGTTGTTCCATTATTTTCTTTAGCTCCTTTACAAGCGGCTTCCATTACTCCCCCTAGGCCGCCACATATCAGAACAGAGCCCGATTGCGCTATCTCTCTGCCTACATCGTAGGCCATCAACTTGGCTTTATCAGTACAAGTATCATTATTATATCCTATCACAGCAATCTGAAATTTACGCACCACATCACTAGACATTTGCTAACGGTCTTATATTTTACCATGACGATGCATTGTTTCAGATTTGAAGGATAATATGTTGGGATTTCTAATGGGAGTTGAGTAAGATAGCATCTCAGAAAATCGAAACAATTGTGGGACTAGGATAGCCAGATTGATACCTTGAGCCATGTACTGCAATCTGGAATTCTCAAAATGAAAAGAGGAATGACGCTTGAATGATGCGAACCTTAATAAATCATATATTGAGTCAGCTCATGACGTTTGCATATGGATTTTAGAGTCAAAGATCTTTCGCTATCGCTAGAAGGTAAAATGAAAATCGATTGGGCACAAGCTCACATGCCTGTACTTTCTAGGCTTAGAGAGCAACATGAAAATATAAAACCACTTAAAGGTATTAGGGTGGCTGGGTGTCTACATGTTACAAAAGAGACAGGAGTGCTAGCGAGAACACTCCTTGCAGCTGGAGCAGAGTTGTCTTGGTGTGGATGCAATCCACTTAGCACACAGGATGATGTGGCAGCGTCCCTTGCAAGAGACGAGGGCATAAACATATTTGCCAGCAGAGGTGTTTCAACAAAGGAATATTATGAAGACATCCAATCTGTTATTAGCACGGATCCGAATATTACGATCGATGATGGCGCAGATCTGACGGTACAGATACACAGGGAATTTAACAAATTCAAGTCCGCTATTTTGGGTGGAACGGAAGAAACAACTACCGGCGTAGTCAGACTTCGAAGTATGCAGAAGTCTGGCAGACTGATGTATCCGATTATAGCAGTTAACGATGCAGAAACCAAACACGATTTTGACAATGTTTATGGCACAGGACAGTCAGCACTAGATGGCATTATCAGGGCTACAAATGTCTTACTGGCTGGAAAAAATTTAGTTGTCGCAGGATACGGACATGTAGGCAAGGGCATTGCCAAGAGGGCATCTGGAATGGGATCCAATGTCATAATTACAGAGGTCGAACCGATAGCAGCACTGAAGGCCAAATTGGACGGCTATTCAGTATCACCTATGATTGAAGCCGCTGAAAATGGTGATATATTCATTACTACCACAGGCTGTAAGGATGTTATTAATGAAGAAGACATTGCTCAGATGAAGGATGGCGCAATATTAGCTAATGCAGGTCATTTCAATGTAGAGATTTCAATTCCGGCACTCGAAAAACATACATCAAGCAAGAAACAGATAAATCAACATACTACTCAATATAATCTAGACAATGGAAGTAAGATTTATTTAATAGGTGAAGGACGGTTGGTAAATCTAGCTGCAGCAGAAGGCCATCCGTCAGAGGTGATGGATATGAGTTTTGCTAACCAATTTCTATCTGTTTTGAGAATCGCAAAATCAGGCCGTACCTTAAAGCCTGAAGTCTATGATATCGACAAGAATCAGGATCAAGAAATTGCCCTTGCAAAGCTTCACTCTATGGGAATACAAATCGACACCTTAACAGACGAACAGAGCGAGTACTTGAATAGTTTTGGTGAGGGAACTTGACTATCTGTAAACTTGGTTTTGAGCATCCCAGAGTACTATTGTTGCAGCAGTAATCCGTATGCGCCAGCAAATATTCGTTTGTAGTGTAGAAACTTATCGAAACATCAGCACCTCTGTCGTCCTTATGAATATTGAGTACCGCCGTATACCACTATCGCCTTGGCCACTAAGACCTTCCTACAGAATGTACAAATCATTATTAGAGAGAGTCGCTAAAAAATTCAGGCCTGCAAAATACGGATGGGTAGTCTAGCCTGGTTATGATACCTGTCTCACACACAGGTGGCCGAGAGTTCGAATCTCTCCCCATCCACATTGTTCATGATGAATGGATCTATGCAGCATAGTCTGACTCACGAGAACAACAACATCAAGAAAATCGTTGTTATTGTAATTAAAAGGAACAATTTGGTAAGTCTCATTGCTCTATCGAGAACAACTGAAAATTCATTAAACTGGTTTTCACCCATGACCTTGATTTCTGATTGCGCAGATAATAACTCGAATGTAGAAGGCATTGCTTTCTGGATCGAACTAATGGATAATTGAAGATAAAGTTCGCAAACCTCTCCTAGTTTAGTTAAGTTTCCTAAAGCGTAATATCCATGTAAAGTCCTTTTACCAGAAGTTGAATGGGTGTCTGAGGTGCATACTTCAAGCATTTCTATGCCATTTTCTCTCAAATTTGAGAGTATGTGCTCCCTTAGACCGTTTGTCATGTTGTTTGAATCTGCCCATCCTATTACGTACCTATTCCCTTTAACTTCAATTGTCATAGCAGCAAGACCAGCTCCGCCTATCTCCTCAAAATGAACCGGTTTCCCTGAGATATTATCAAGATTAGCAAAACCTACTTTAAAATCATATTGTTTAGCATTCTTCAACTTTTCCAAGCACTGTTTTCCTGCTAAAATCAGAGTTGCACTTTCAGCTTTACTTAATTCCGGTCCCATCGCATTGTGAGTGTCAACTACGAGTGTCTGGCTAAATCCTATATGCGAAGAATAGTCTTCTAACTGCATACGTACTCCTAAAGGAACGTCTTCCATACCTTTTGGAGCCATGGAAAGAAAGAGGATAGCTGTAGGACCAAAAGAGATTCCGGTAACAGTACACTTGTCAATATTAATCATTGTTGGTACTGTACATGAATTTTGTTTATCCAAGACCTTGGCTTTGGGAATTGTTCTAACATATTTCTGCAATTCGGTTAATGATGGGATATTGAGTGAATGATCTGATACGCTGTGCATAATTAAGGCTTTATTGGCAAATAATTCATACAATATAAAAGGTAGATTACTACCGCCAATCGGGTTAAATGGGCCAGGATGCACACCTGGCAAGACCAACGCTACTTCGTTTGAGTCTTTTAGATTAAATTTAGCGATCTGTGTAGTAACAAGCTCTATATGAGATCTCGATTCAGTAATTTCTTCCATCCTATCTGGATTTTTTTCAGTCCATGCAGACAGAAATGCTTGCAAAAGTGCAAAGGTACTTTTAACATATGGCCTTCCAGATCTATCTGCCATTATGCTCCATACTACACCAAGCATTATAAGAGAACAACCAAATCCTATGCTGACAGGCTCTGATATAATTCGAAAAAATGAAAAAGGTACTATCGCAGCGAAAAAAATGAATGGCTGAATGAACGAAACAGCTAGTGCCCTACCGATCTGTGCACCGAATACTGAGTTGAAAATAGCAGCTCTAAACCCCACTGCCAATAACATTCCTTCCAGTACATAGCCATAGGTATCTGCAGGCTTTGTCATTATTACATTCGAGGCAATTCCAAGCAGTACAACAAGTGTCCAGAGCACGTTTGAAAAAGCAGATACATGAAGGATTTTCGTAAATTTGTTAAGTGAAGTACCTCTAAGGGCAATGTAATCCAGGAAATTTAGGATTACTGAAACAATAAGCCCTAAAGGAAGGTAGAGTAGTAAATCGAGCTGCCTAGTATTAATTACGTCTATATGCGCAACAATGATTATCACTATTGCACTTGCAATAGAAATTAAAAACGAGGCCTTGTAAGATGACGGGTTAATCCTTGTAAATGACCATCGCTTGTGTATATTGTGTACACTATCTATACGTTCGGGTAGCATCCTAGGGCCTTGTCAGACCGGAAATAATATTCTTATTAAGAGAGAGATGCCGATAAGACCACCCGTGATACCAAGAACAACCTCTGGCTTTATTTTTATTCCTTTTGTCTCATCTTCAAAAAATCTTAATAGACCAGCGCTAGACGCCGGAAGAGGAGCATTCTTCTTTTTGCTCATTACGAATTAAGGAGATAATATCAGGCTTTAAATACATTGCGTTTCACCCTTCTCTACGATTCTATCTTCTTGCAACTTAAGCAAAAAATCGCATTGTGAAAAGTCTTCTATCAATTAAAACACAATTTCATTGTCAAAGGGTAATATGAGATTCTTCAATGCAGTTGGGATGTAATTAAAATAATCTTCTCGCTTTATGGGTTGTCCTACGTAACGCTATTTTTCTATAGTTCTAGCCGTTACCAGGCAAGGCTTAATAGTAAGAATTGGGATAATTTAGGCACTAAAAGATGGCGGTTATATGCAAAAAATGTGGCCTTCCCGATGACCTATGTGCCTGTGGCGAACTTGATAAGGAAGACACTCGGGTCGTCGTCCGCCTAGAAACAAGACGCTTTTCTAAAACCACAACGATGATCGAAGGTATTGATCCCAAACTAAGCGATATTCAGCGTATTGTAAAAGAGTTAAAAAGTAGGTTTGCCTGCGGTGGAACTGCAAAGGATGGATTCATCATGTTGCAGGGCGACCATAGAGAGGATGTAAAAGGATACCTTGTAAAGATGGGCTTCAATGAAGCTGCAATAGAAGTGCAATAGAGTTGACACAGATTATTGAAATGCGTAATTAACTTGTTGATAGACTTATTATCATGCCTTCTTAGTCATCAGTAGGAATTAAAAATAAATTTATTATGTTTACCTTGAGATAATTTTTTCTTCCATGAATTAGATGATTTTATGCCCTCGAAATATTGCAAGTGATTTAATGAAGGTTTCTGGTACTGGCTCGATTCCTAAAAGTGACCTCGATGCCCAACTAAGATCAACATGTCCGAGTTTATTGAAGCTCTCCGTAGTCCTGGACCGAAAGTATTTAATCCGGTTATCGGAGTCCCAGGTTATGCACAAATGGATCAAGCAAAGGAAAAGGAATCGCCTATCGTATTCCAACAATACGATTAGGCTTGCATCCATTGTGCAAAAGAGCATTACAAGAGGCAGGTCTACCTTTGTGGAGATGCGTGCGACAAGCGATTTGGTCTATTATAATATAAACTTGAAAATTGAATCACTTAGATTCGGAATCAACAATACTGAATACTTAGAATTGCGTTCAATTTTGCATGCGTTTTTGAGAGGTTATGAACATATCTTATCATCCAACGGATCTATCAGACTGGATGCACTAGACAAACTACTGGCCATAGACTCAGATATCGTTCTGCAACTCGGTATAATAGAGATTAATACGAGGAAAAAAGAGGTACTCTGCTCTTCCGAAAATATACAGATCTTGAAAGAATTAATAAATGAAAGAACACAGTTACTTAACGGTTAGGTGACTAAAGTTTTAGGTGCAATTTTAGGCCCTTGTATCGGTTTCTGATGGTAACCTCAGTCACTCCGGCGGCTTCTGCTACGTCCTTCTGGGTCTTGTTCTCACCATTCATCACACAAGCAACATATAAAGCAGCAGCTGCTAGTCCCATAGGGTCTTTGCCCGCAGATATCTTGCCCTCTTCAGCTCGCTTTAGAATCTCTAGAGCCTTCCGTTTTGTCTTTTCTGAGAGTCCAGCTTTACTTGCGATTCTTGCGACACATTTTACAGGATCAACTACTGGCATCTTAAGATCGAGTTCTCTAATAAGTAATCTGTAGCATCGCGCAACGTCTTTCTTCTTGATGTTACTCGCATTAGCGATATCTTTTAAAGTTCTGGGTGTTTCAGTATCTCTACACGCAGCATAAAGTGCTGCGGCCACGAGGGCAGATATGGAGCGTCCCCTTACCAATCCTTTCTCAAGAGCTTTTCTATATACGTACGCAGCCTTTTCAATTACTGCGTCGCCGACTGCAAGCTTGTCTTTAAGCCTATCTAATTCACTGAATGCTTGTCTAAAATTTCGATCAACTGGTTCATGAACCTGGCTTCTGCTGTCCCAAGTTCTTAGTCTTTCAATTGTGCTCTTCATAGATGCAGACAAAGGCTTTCCAGATGCGTCCTTGTCGACTGGTCCGATGATAGTGGCCAGACCCATATCATGCATGGCAAGGGAGGTAGGAATTCCTGCTCTGCTTCTATCTTCGTGCTCTTCCTTAGAAAATGCCCTCCACTCTGGGCCCATCTCCTCGATTCTCTCTGTTAATACAAAACCACAATTTCCGCAAAACATTTCTCCGCTTGAATTATCCGTAACCATGGGGCCTTTTCCGCATCGTGGACATCTGTCATTAAACAAGGAGATGTCCTTTACCAAATTACTTCACCGTAGAAAATGATAACGTCAAACACCTTATATAAATATTTTATTCTATTATATAAACATTATCTAATATAGGCGTAGAAAGTTTGATGTTTCAGATATTTTACAATTTTACTAAACATTACTATAAATTACTTACCAATAAAGCTA
>DATDLD010000178.1:0-2682 GCA_036519475.1 Candidatus Nitrosopolaris sp.
TATTGCTGGTACCCATTTTGAGACTTGTCATTTGGAAACCCTAACAAAAGGAGACAATGAGGAACTCTACGTAGGAACAGCTGAATCTGAGCATGTTGAGATGTATTTGAAGGCAATATGGTATATTCGAGAAAGAGGAGAAGACGTTAAAGTCAGTTCTATTGCCAAACTACTTAATGTAACACAGCCCTCGGTAGTACAGATGCTCCATAAGCTAAACAATGCTAATCTTCTAACTTATAATAAAGGTAATTTAGTCGAGATGACATCAGAAGGTCAACGAATTGGAAAACAGATGATTAGAAATACAAGATTACTCGAAGTAATGATGAAAGACGCACTAAAGATAGAAATTGATGAAGAGATGGTGTGTGGGATAGAACATCATATGAAAAAGATATTTACTGATGCCTTGTGTACTTTGCTAAAGCATCCAAGGAAATGCCCCCATGGTCATAACATACCAGCCGGAAAATGCTGCAAGCAGTAATAATAATGGATTTTTATTTGAGGGATCGTATTGCAAGAAGGATACCAGTATAATAGTCAGAAGCATCTTTTCTACTCATCACTCATTAATAATCCTTAGATACATATATCAGAGTTTGAAAAGAGAGGGTTTACAATATAGCCATACTTTTACAGATGTTCTGGGAGGTCAAAAGGGAACAGGGAATCAGCAAGCACTACATTGTATAGACAAGTTCTGATATGGATTTAAATAAAGCAATATCAGTACTACAGGAAATAAGTCCTACACTGCCATACAGTTGAACAGAGAGACGACGACTACTATGACCACTATTATTTTCTTTTGTTATTATGATTATTACCTTTCCAATCAATATGGCAATTCTCAATATTGAGAACCATCAATTAGAATAAATATTGATTTTAGCAATCATGGCTAGAATAGTCTACTTATGGAAAATAGAATTAACAAACCGAAATGGGGAAAACTGATAGCGATATCTATTGGGATCAGTGCCATAGCATTGATTTTATTGTCATCATCATTATCATTAATACCTTTTCCTAAAACTAATAATGGCTCAGCATATGCTATTGAAACAGAGAATAACAGCAGTAATAGTAATAGTAATAGTAATAGTAATAGTAATAGAACAATGGGCAATGTAACCGCAGACACAATAAAAAAGACTTCCAGTTCTACAAGTAAATCCTCTTTTGATAGCAAACTCGTGACATTTGCATCAAATATAGAAAAAATCAAGGGCCACATAGAGCAAGCAATTCTTAATAAGAAGATAGGAAACGATAGTTTAGCAGAAGCGCATACGCTTCATCCTATAGCTGAGATTTTTTCCGATATAACTATACAACTAGCTGATACAAATAGTGATTTAAATCAGACATTGTCTTCTTCCTTGAACAAACTTTTTAGGATAGTTAGAAATTCAACAGCTGAACAATTCGCAACTGAGGCAAATCATACAAATAAAGTTTTGGATTGGACAATCAATGAGGTGGTACCATCTAGCAATAGAAATAATTCGACATTTAATCTAAGTGTAGTAGCAGATTTGCTAAACACAGCCAAAGGTGAATACGGAGAGGCAATAGAGAATGGTAAATTATCGTTGATTGTAGAATATCAGGATGCAAAAGGATTCATATCAAGAGCAGAATCGGTATTTAACCAAACGTCTAGCAGAATCGAGACTCAAATGGTTCCTAAAGTACAAAAAATAAATACAATGTTTTCTGATTTAAATAAAGCAGTTGATAATAAATCAGATACTACAACTATAGATGCACTTATCAATAACACTATACGTGAAATAGCGCAGACTATTGGACTGACTGAGAACCAGCTTCTTGTAACACAAGGGGAGGCAGCAGCTACTCCTGCTACGGAAGAATCCAAAAAGAAATCCTTACAAACAGTAGCTAATGTACGAATTCTTCTAAATCAAACATTGGAAGTATATAAAGCACAAAACTATGTAGAAGCTGAAAATCTTGCTACAAAGGCCTATTTGGAGAATTACGAGAATATTGAACAAGATATAGCTAAATTTGATCAACCATTAGAAAAGACCATAGAAGTAATGCTAAGAGAGGATTTAAGGCACGCCATACAGCAGAAACAACCTGTTGAAAAAATTGCGCAGATAATAGGGAACATAAACAATAATTTGGTTAAGGCTGAGAATTTATTATCAACATCTAAACCAGAATTAGGCCTGGGGAGCATGAATATAACCGATGCTCAACCAACGGCAGCAACATTAGCCCCAGCTAATCAAACCCAAACCCTTTCAACAAATTCATCTCTTAAGATGACTAACCATACGAATACAAATACAAATATAAGTTCTTCATCCACCGGATTAGAGAAAAATAAAGTATCAATTACCGACGAGGAAAGTGATAAACCGTTTAATCCAAGTCCACTCAGCGTAAAGGCAGGAGATACTGTAATTTGGAGAAACGATGACGTTGAAATACATACAGTAACATCATCAGATCCTTCGTCTAACAGTTTAGCCATGACCAACAAAAATAGAGAATTAGACTCAGGACCACTAAATCCAAGACAGACTTTTGAACATACATTTGAAAAACCTGGAAAGTATAATTACTTCTGTATGATTCATCCTTCAATGACAGGAGAGGTTGTCGTAGATAAGTAAGGTGCTGCCATTGAAATGGGATATA
>DATDLD010000179.1:0-4047 GCA_036519475.1 Candidatus Nitrosopolaris sp.
TATTCTAGCATACCAAGATCTGATATCCCATTTGAAGATAAATCAGCAACAAAGTCACTACATAGCGCTCTAAATATTTGGGATCTCTTTAGCTTCATTCTAGTCATTGTTTCATCCGGACTAATACTATTAACAAACCTCATAGCTGAAAATGTTGAAATTTAAGACGGAGGCTCTGAAGGCGATAACTTTAATATACTTATTAGGAATTTTTTGAAACTCGTTTGAAGCGTCACTTTTAAATTGAATTATCGCAAAGCTCAAGATCTTATACTTCTTATATCTAGGATGCCTCAGCAACTCGTAATCATCTTCATATTTAAGAACATCTTCAGACGGCTCTTCACATTCTTCATCAGCATCCCTCTCGACAAATATAATATTCTCTAATAAATACTCAGACGAAAACCGGGTAAACCTCTACAATTACACATAAAAGTGGAGACCATAGATCAAAATGGTGATTGCTAATCTTGATAAGCTCCAGAGATATTGGAAGTGATTTTTCAAATTTAACACAGACGCTCCTTTTCCAAATACGTTGATATTTCTCATGCACAGTAAATTGTTTCGATAGGATTGGAGCTTATGATAACCAGCAGCGACCTTTCCATTTTCAGTCTAATTGTTTGAATTTGCAGATGTCTTTAGAATATCCTTAGTGACTAAGGAAACAAATGAGGGGAATATTCTATCCCGCGGGCAGGATCTACTCCAAAATAGCTGTTAGCCAATTTTGTTTGAGCCTGCGACTCTTCGGTTACCGCTAGTTGTACGCCCGATAGGCTGGATCTCGTGGTCAGCTAAAAGTCAGCCAACATCTACAGCCGAAAGCTCTACCAGGCTGAGCTACCGCGGGACACTTTCGGTTATCGTATAAAATGCTATATAATTGTGTCTGGCAAGATCCAGGATTTCGCCCTTCGGAAGCTCGGAACGCCTGGTTCTGATTGTCTTGAATACAAAGAACCCTATGCATTTACAAATGAGTAAGCCCTAGTCGAATGTCAATCACCGATATATTGCATGATGTCTAGGCCAAAATAGGAGATTATTTTGTCAGCTCCAGCTCTTCTTAGCGCGGCAATTGATGCAACTTTCCATCCTTCTTCATTTATCCATCCGTGCATTGCTGCAGCCTTTACCATTGCATATTCACCTGAAACGTTTTGTACTGCTAGTGGAAAAGAAAGTTTTTCTTTAATCTTGGTGACAAGATCAAGATTTGCTATCCCTGGTTTTATCATCACCATATCAGCACCCTCTAAAATATCAGACTCGATCTCTCTTAATATTTGATTTGAATTTGCATACGCTATCTGATAAGAAGACTTATCGATCTTGATATTACTATATATCCCTTTGCAAAAGGTGACCGATCTGAAAGGCGAATACAGTGAAGATGAGGTCTTAACAGAATATGAAAGAATTTTTACCTTATGAAATCCTTCAATATTTAATGCGTTCCTTATCGAAATAACTTGACCATCCATCATCGCGGAAGGCGCAACTACGTCTGTACCTGCTTCGGCGTGACTAAGGGCGATTGCAGCCAAGACTTTGAGGGTGCTATCATTATCCACTTCGCTGTCATCGATAACCAATCCACAATGGCCCGATAAATTGTATTGGCATACACATACGTCAGATATTATAGTTAATAAATCCCCGAACTCCTTCTTTATGTCTCTGATTGCGCCCTGAACCAACCCATCTTTACACGCAGCAAGACTTCCGTTCCTGTCTCTTCTGACTGGGATGCCATATACAATGATCGATTGGATACCTAGGTTGATAATTGCTTGGATATACCGCTTTATTTTTCTGCGAGAAATTTTCATGATTCCTGACATGCTGTTTCTGTCAGGAATGGATGCTTCTCTTTCATCGACAAATATTGGATAGACTAAGTGCTCTTTTCGAAGGCCTACGGATTTTAGAATCTCTTTGTATGGAGAATTATTATAAGGAGTACGAGGCATCTCCATTTTAAAATGCAATTGCACCAATATGAATAGTTATCCTGCAACAATTTATTACCTTGTTGTTTGTCTGATTCGGTACTGGTTAAGAATGCGAAGAATAACAATAGGTATACCATCATTTAACGAAGAAAAGAACATCGCGGATCTGCTCATGGCATTATCTGATGTGAAGTCTGACGATTTTACTATTTCTGAAGTTATTATTTCTGATGATTCAAGCGATAATACTTCAAGAGCAGTACAAATATTTGCGACCCAAAAATTGGATTGGGGCATCAAATTTATTCATTACACAAAAAGAAGAGGTGCAGCCGCTGCTTGGAACGAGATTTTTGAAAATTCTATAGGTGACATTATAGTTTTATATGACGCCGATACTGTACTGGATAAGTATTCTACCAAAGAGCTTGTATCATCAATAAATGGAAAAGTAGCACTTTGCGCGTCAAATCCTACTCCCATTCTAGTCAAGGATATGCCAGGAAGAGCTTCTATCTTTATTTCACATTGGCTTAGATCACTGAGAAATAAGAAATTATCCAAATATACAGTCATGGGTAGGTCATTCGCAATACGTTCAGATTTAGCAAAAAAGATCAAGATACCGAAAGATATGATAGCAATAGATCTTTTTGTTCAGTGTGAAGTACTTAGACGTGGATTTGAAATCGTTTACAATGACAATGCGATAGTTTATTTTCTTCCCCCAAATAACATCTTAGATTTTGCTTCCCAAGTTATGAGATCACTTTATGGTCATAAACAACTTGATTGTTGTGTAGAGCAGTTGAATCTAAGTCCTTCATCAAAGATCATGTTAACCGCGACGCTTCGGACTGCATTGTTGGACCCAATCGGTGCAATGTACGCTATGATTTGCATGGCTTTTGTTCCTTATTATAGGCGAAGGGTACACGACCTGGATAAAGCTCAGTGGTATGTCGCGGATAGTACAAAGGCACCATACAAAGGAATTTCTAAAAGCGAGATCAAAGATTGATTAGTAATTTAATATGCATAGCCCTAGTCTTTCAGTATTAGTATATATATCTTGAAATTAGCATCAAAAAGGATTGCCTCCTTATGAAAACTATATTCAACGATATCTTTGTATTCCTCATGAAAAAGAGCTCGGGGCATTGATTGAAGATTGGAAAGCATCAGTGGGTGCCCGGAACCTTTATTTTGTTACCGCAACTTTTTCGCACGAAGGCATTCCGTACTTCCCTAATAGGGCCAATCATTACATCCTTGCCTCCTCTTTGGTTATTGAGTCCCTATTGGAAGATTTAAAAATAACAAATATCGGGCGAATGTCGTTCATGTTAACCCTAACTACATGCCTTTTTGAGAGGGCTGCAGAAAAACTCAATTACATTTCCATTTACTTCACCAAATATACATACAACAACCTTGAACTAACCGATATAGCTAATGTCATTGCTAGGAGGGAGCGAGTAAAGAAGGCGAGTTTGGCAACCATAAGTATCATATCTACAGAAAACGTGAGGTTTGTATTCCCCTATTCTAGGAATGTAATAGTGCTTGAAGTAGAAGGGGAAAAGACACATCAGAGCGATCAAAAGTATTGTGAGCAAACACGAAGGGATGTGTCTAGAAAAGGCATTCCATTATCCAATCTGATCAGTCTCTCAATCTTGGAAAAACTCAAGTAGACAGAAGTATTAAATAGGAATGCGATTTCCTAAAATTTTGATAGAGCTTTGAGTAAACCTATGGACCTTGGGGCATTAAAAGTTGGCTCATATATAGTGATTGATGGTGAGCCTTGTAGAATTGTTTCCTATGACCACAGCAAACCCGGTAAACATGGTTCCGCAAAGGCTAGAGTAGCTGCGATGGGAGTCTTTGATGGCTCAAAACACAGCCTTGTATCTCCTGTGTCTTCTAGTGTTGAAGTACCTCTAATCGACAAACGAAGTGGCCAAGTTATCTCCTTGTCAGATGAGTTACTTCAAATTATGGACCTTGAAACCTTTGAAGTGTTTGAGACGACGTTAATAGACAATGAGATTAAGGACAAGATCAGACAGGGCGCAGA
>DATDLD010000180.1:0-12338 GCA_036519475.1 Candidatus Nitrosopolaris sp.
AGCAGCAAACGGTGGTGCAACAAAAACAAGAATCATGTACAAAGCCTTCCTCAGCTACGCTCAATTAAAAGAATATCTTTCTGTACTTATTGAAAATAATTTACTCGAATATTTAGAAGGTGTACAAACATACAAAACCACTGAAAAAGGATTTAACCTCTTAAAGATGCATAACGAAATTGGTGAGCTTCTACAAACTCCAATAAGAGAGTCAAGAATAGAATAACATAAAAAACTAGTGGGTTCATATTTCAGAATCCTAGCGTTATCAGTTCCACCGAACCCGATTTATTGTTACCAGGATTAGTACAAAGTTTAAAAAAGATTAAAACCAACTAGTACTCGCTGTTAAAATGCTGTCTGATGATATTATGAACTATTATGCGATTTTAGGAGTGTCACAATATGTAAAATATAGAGAAATTAAAGCCGCCTATAGACGTTTAGCTTTGAAATATCATCCAGATAGAAATAGTTCGCCCGTTTCTGAAAATAGTATTAAAATAATAAATGCTGCTTTTGAAGTTCTTTCAGATAAAGATAAAAGAAGACAATATGATGAGAAGCTATTTAACAGTATAATGTTACATAGGAAAAAAGAGGACACAAAATCACAAACATCCTCATCTCATGCTAATAGCAGTACTGCTTATTCTGATTCAGATCATAACAATAGTCATGATAACTACTACGATACATACCTAAGAAAAGGTAAAAGAAATGGAGTGGATGTCAAATCAGAAGCGGGATCATCGGTAAGAAAAATGTTCGGTAAAATAAAAGGTCGTTACCAAATAACCATTGAACCTAGCCTGTGTATGGCTTTTGGAAGCTGTGAAACACTTGCTCCAAATGTTTTCGAAGTAGATAAGAACAAAATGCTCAATCCAAAAGCAACGGTAAAGTCAGAAACTGGCAATGATTTTGGATCAATACTTGATGCAGCTGAGACATGCCCAACTAAAGCAATCATAATAAGAGATAGATATACTGGCAGGCAGATTTATCCTTGAAGTTATAAGAAATAAGGATGCAACGGTAATATTAATGACAAAAAACTGCAATCGATTTAATCCTATTGATACCATAAAAGGTGCATACTTAAGTTCCTAGACGTTTGCTCTTTAAGTGATGAGGAAGAGATTTTAAGAAAATTACCCCAATGTTCTGACGTAAATAGAATCATCTTAATGTTTGTATATCAAATGGTTCTTTTATAGAACTTAACATGTATAACATTTTTTTGATATAATTTTTCTTTGAAGGGACCTCCGTCAGTTTCTGTTGATAAAACTCTATCAAATGATTTATGAAGCAGTCTACCTCCTCCTTAGTTTCTGATGGATAGGTAAGTATCTTGGCATACCAGTATTCTACTATTGAATCCTCACCATATTTTTGTTCCAATTCTAGAAGAAATGAAAAATTGGAATGACATTTTCTACATAATCCAACGTGAGCATCAGCATATGATTTTTCTGTCACATGACCGCACTTGGCTTTCATAATTATTACTATTAGTAAGGATAGTAAATATAAATCATAATTAAGCCTAAAGTCAATATGCATCAAGGAACAAAATGGGGCTTGTTGTGCATAAAATGATAAAAGACTAATTCAATAAACAAACCACTTATTAGTGATGAATTGCGTATAGTACCAGATAAGTCATGTCGAATGCAGGATATAACATAGACGAGGGTAGCAAGGACTATTTGGAAGGCGCATCTAAGTTTAAGCCTGTAAAGGTCGAACTTCAAGTTTCAGGTGCAAAAGGGACAGATGAAGTGAACTACTGGATCAACGAAATTACAAATCAATATGCAGATTTTGTTATAACAAATGTTAAAAGCGATCCTAACCAAATATCCTTTGATATAGGTTCGCCCAGTATGGAGGATCTAACGGCCAAAGACATTGAGTTTAGATTAAAAGAGTATCTAGACATGAATCTACCTCCTTTCGAAGTCAAGGAATTAAAGGTCCAATAGAGACTAACAGCCCTCGATATCGAGTAATTGTACAATGAACTTGCCTATCACACGGTTAAGTTTATGATCAGGTTCCTAAATCGTAATTCTAGCATTATCAGTCCCACCGAACCCGAATTATTGTTACCAAAATTAGTAAACTAATATAAGATTTAAAATTTAATGATTGAAATGTTAATTCCAAATCTTTTCAGCAATGGTTCTAGGAATGCATTCACGGATAATATTAAAGATTTTCAAGTAGGTAGAAAACTTTAAAGCTAGGTTGTGTTACAACTAATATGAGTTCATTCATTGAACTACTAAAGTTACTAGAACCAGCGCATTCGGACCTCAACTATTATGGTATATTATTCTCTTGTTATTGCTCGAATGATAAAATTTGTAATTTTTCTTCTATTTGACGTGGGACTCATAATTTTGATATTTGTTAAAAAAGTCATAAGTTCAGATTGCCGTACTTGTGCTGTGCATACTCTTTTGATTCTCGAGTCTTTTCGACAGGGAGCTTACTACAACCCCTCCGGCAAAAATAGCCGCGCCTACTATTACTACAAGCGGCCCCGCTGGAAGATTGACGTAGCTTGATAAGATGACACCCGATGTTGCACTGGCCAGGCCGAAGATAGCACTCATGAGGGAATAGCGGGAGAGCGTGGAGCTGATATTCTTGGCCGCAGCTGCAGGAACTATCACGAGAGCTCCAACTAATAGCGTTCCAACCTCTTTTATTCCGAGTGCGACTATTATGGCGACTAGGAAGAGATAGATCAAATTGATTCTCTCAACCTTAATCCTGCTTGCTATGGCGAGTTCTTTAGAAATCATGCTCACGGCTAGTTTCTGGTAAATGGTCTTAGTTACGAAAATCACAGAGACAGATACTAAAACAGTAATTATTGTATCGGTGAGAGTTATTTTAGATACATCACCAAACAAAGCCTCGAGTAGATCTACCTGAGGGGTGATAAGAATCCCTATCGCAAGTGCCAAGACGAAGAGTACTCCTATGATTGCCTCGACCGAAAGAGTTGTTGATTTTTGAAGATACCAAGTGACAATCACCGTTGCAGCCAAGAATGCGAACGCACCAATGAACGGATTGAAGTTGAACAGTATTCCAAGTGCAAGACCTGGAAGGGCAACATGAGAGAGTGCATCACCGACCAGCGCCATGTGCTTTGATACCATGATCGAGCCAAGATAACCTGCAGTTGATCCTACAAATATGCCTACTATGAGACCAAAAGTAATGGTATCTGGCAATGAGAACCGTCTACTCCTTATGATGCTCCTCCTCTGACAGAGCGAACTCATTTCCATATATTATGCTCAAGAGCTGCGAATGAGTCAGGCTCTTTCTATCACCGAAGAACAACACTCGCTTATTCAGAGCTAACACGTAGTCGGCGTAGTGCATCACAACATGCATGTTGTGAGAAATAAGAAAAATCGTTATTCCAATTTCTTTTTTTAGATTATTCACCTTGTCGTAGATGGGTTCCTCCGCACCTATGTCTACACCAGAGGTTGGTTCATCGAACAGGAGCACAGTTGGGTTGTCTACGATAGCCCAAGCGATCAGAACACGCTGTAGCTCTCCACCTGAAAGTGATCTAAGGCTCTGTCTGAGAATATCCTTCTCCAGACCCACCGACTTGATGCATGTATCGAAATCTGTCTTGCATTTGAATCTCAGAAACTCCTCGACCGATATGGGTAAATCGGTAGAGACAAGACTTTGAGGGACATAGCCCATTCTTACTTCTTCGTTCCACCTTATCATTCCTGTGTACGGAATCAGATTCAATAGCGCTCTAAAGAGAGTGGTCTTACCGCCTCCATTTGGACCAACGATTGCAAGTGATGTCCCTTTCTTCACTTTGAAGCTTACCTCTTCTAGAATTGTCTTGTTTTGCGATCTGACGCCTAGCTCAGAGACAACCAGCATATCGCTGGCTTCAGCCTGGGACTGGTTAGAACCACTATTCTCTGGTCTGGGGACATCAGACATGTTCGGTTCTTAATCCGTGTAAATTAAAAGTCTTGCTATCAGAGAATTCAATAAGGCTATTTCATTCGTCTTAGAAGGAAATGAAGAAGAAGGCCTAAAATAAAGTACTACTAGTTTGGAGAGTGTAACAAAAACCCTTATAGCTCAGCCTAGGAATCTATTATAATTAAGTCCTTTTACCGAACCGCTATTGTTACTAGAACCACCGTACCCGTAATTCTAGAAGTTCTCTAGTTGGACTCAGTAGGTAAATTGATAAGACAACTTCCCAATAGTTCCCAAAAATTTTTATTCACTTACCTAATACGAGTTGAAAGCAAGAGTATGTTACATGATGATCCTTTGTTTACATATTTGAGTACTACTTTCGAGGAAGAAAATTCAAAATCAAATGCGCATTATGCGGATGTGTATTCAAAGATGAGAACAAATTAGGTACTCATATTAGAACCAATCATAAATAATGGATTATAACTTCATACAAGTCCTCAATACTAGTATCACATACTGAAAATCTTAATAACATCACCCTGTATAAGAAAATATGGACATGAATAAAGGATTCCCAGATGAATCTGTAAGAATTCAGTACGAAAAACTCCTGCTTTTAGCGCCGATATCGGCACGAATACCATCGCATGGTAGTCAAATCTATTCTGAATTCTACCTATCTTCAAGTCTTCCAGTCTAATATCAAATCTAGAACCATGCCAAGGACATTGAACTATATGATTTTCACTCTAATGCAATTATCTTGATTTTTCAAAGATGCAATCCTAGCTAGCAATGATTAATAGACCGATGCGGTTGAGTTCATGAAAGGTGTGGCGACATGAGATGCGAGAACCATGTCATGAATCAGATCCTCGACGCTTACAAACCAATGTGGTCACTAAATCATGCCATTTCTCTAATGGGCTGGGACTTTGAGACTTATATGCCTAGGAATGGCACGGAAGAAAGAGGAGTGGCCGATTCTCAACTTCATATTCTGTATAAGGATCTTCTGCTAAACAAAGATTTTGTTGGTCTTGTTGAGTCAGCGAAGAAACTGGAGAGCCTTAGCGATTTAGAGAAGGGCATTGTACGAGTACTCAACAGGGAAATAACCAAGCAGATCAAGATACCCAAAGAGTTGACAGAAGCAGAATCTCTGGAAAGAATAAGGGGCAACATGATATGGAGAGAAGCAAGAGAAAAATCTGATTTCATGATGTATGCACCCCACTTGAAGAACATGATAGAAATAAAGAAGCAAATCGCTGAGAAGATAGGTTATGCAAAGCATCCATATGATGCGCTTTTGGATTTGTTCGAAGAAGAGCTTACAGTGGATGACCTGGATAAAGTATTCGGTGCATTGACTCCGCGTATTCAGAAGATTCTGAAAAAACTCATAGATTTAGGCAGCCCGTTTTGCAAAGAGAGCAAACTTGGAAAATCAAAGTATGATATCCAAAAAATTGATGAGCTCAATCATGATATTTTGACTCTCCTGCAATACGACATGAAACGTTTCAGAATGGATATATCTACTCATCCTTTCACTGAGACTATGGGCCTCAACGATGTCAGAATAACTACTCGGTATGAAGGGACTGATTTCAAAAAGTCGATATCTAGTACTATTCATGAAGCTGGTCATGCCCTGTATGATCTGCAATGCGATCAGTCATTATCTGTTACTCCTCTTGAGGGCGGATCTTCGCTTGCCCTTCATGAATCTCAGTCAAGGTTTTGGGAGAATATTGTGGGCAGAAGCCTGCCTTTTGTTCAATTGATAGCTCCCTTGATTAGAAAGCTGGTAAGTTTCGCAAACCAAGCAACAGATCACGAGTTGTACGTGTATTTCAATAATGTCAAGGCTGATTATATACGAGTTGACGCAGACGAAGTTACTTACAATCTCCATATAGCATTAAGATATGAGATAGAGAAAAAAATATTTGCAGATGAGCTCAGCGTCTCTGAGATTCCTGAATTCTGGAACGATAGAATGGAACAGCTGCTTGGAGTGAGACCAACTAAGGATTCACAGGGAGTGCTTCAAGATACACATTGGAGCAGTGGCCTCTTTGGCTATTTCCCTACTTACACTTTGGGAAACTTGGTTTCAGCGATCATTGCTTCAAAGATGCGCAAAGATCTGGAGGATTACGAGGAAGACATCAAGAGGGGTAATTTCAAGCCTATCAGAGAATGGTTAAGATTAAAAATACATCAGCATGGATCTGTTTATGCTCCCAAAGTACTTCTTAATAATACCTTAAATGAAGGCTATAACCCGGATTACTTTGTTACCTACATAGAGACTAAATACCTTGGGTCCTGAACCCTAGCATATTTTGAATATTTTGATTAAAGCTATATTCTAACTCTTTTTATACTATTTTTTTTGATTTCTTTGCTAGAAGTGGAGTACTTTGCAGATAAGTTTAAAGCTTAGCCTTGCACAATACAAGCGAGTCTATTTATCGAACTGCTAGCGTTACTAGAACCACTGCACTCAGCTATATATTCTGAAAATTATTGATCCCATAAATAGTATACCATTTCGAGTTTTTAAAATTTAATGGGCTAAATGCTAATTACAAATAAAGGCCGCAGTTGAATTCAAGAAATGTATCATACGACGACAGTCTATAAGAAAAAATTGGTAACGAATAATCCAAATCTCTCAAAGTAGGTATTGCTCATGACTAGTAACTCTCATTTGAATCCGATCTTTGAGTTCTGAAAGATTTGCTTTATCTCTAATAATCAACCGGTGATTGATAATATTCTTCTAAATCTAATAAATTATTCTGTAGAAAATCTTTAACTTGGGTTAAACGAACTTTAACTTCATTTTCTAAAGCCATATTTGGACGCCATTTTTGGGTTTATCCATGACTATAGCAAGTTGCTCTTTATAAGAAACTTGTCTTCAATTCCAAATCGTTTATGGATGAGTTGGGTTCTCTTAGACGTTCAAGGAGGGGAAAGGAAAAGAAGGAACCATACTTCGGGACCTATCACCATTCGACCTCGACGGCATCCCGGAAGATACGTATTGTAGTGAAGGCCATGTTCACCGATGCCTTCGCTTTTCTTCCGTTCGGGAGAGATGAGGAGTTGATGATTCTCGATGTGGGTTGCGGCCTCGGATTCTTGAGCTGCGTTAGTGCTGAATTCTACAAGAATTCGAGGATAACTGGGATTGACACGTTCAAGCACGCCAGCCTCAAAAGGTCCAGTCTAGAGAAGGCTAAAGAGAATGCGAGGATTCTTGGCTTCTCGGACAGGATTGATTTCAAGAAGGGCGACGTGTTCGGATTCAGACCTGCCGAAAAGTTCGACATCATTGTCTCTAACCTAGTGATTCATAACTTTGGTAAGAAGCGATTCGAGGCTTACTCCCGCATTTCGTCGTGGGCACAGGCCGACTCCTTCTTCGTAATAGGTGATTTATTCTTCTCGCCCAAAACTGACATAGCCGAACTCGCGAAGGCATTCAAGATCCTGAAACAGATCAAGCCAAAGAGTGGTTTCAGACAGTATGCACTACTAGTGATGTCAAAGGTGAACCCCACTAAGAAGAAATATATTCGCAATGCAGAAAAGGTAGGAAAATCAAGTAAAATAGATCTTGGCATGTGAAGTCGCTATATGGGGTATGACGACCAATCCTAGCACTAGACACTATTTGTCTAATTCCTCGATTAATCCTTGAATCTTATCCAAGATTGGCTTGATTGCTGTATTCATGGTTATATGTTCTGGAAACTGCTCTTCGGTGTCTGATTCTTCTTGTTCGACATCATCTAATAATCCCTCAGTCTCAGAATGTTGGACTCCATCAGAGTGTGGCAATTCTTGATTACAATGACGAGTTCGCCAACATTATAATTAATCAAAATATAAACTATAAGAAATCAGGAAAAGGAAAATCTGTCACTGGGCATATTACCACAAATAGTAACGTGACTGGTAGAACAGCGTGTTTCTTCAGAAAGCTATTGAAACAATTACAACTTGTATCAAATTAAAGACTCTGTCCTATTAAGAATGCTCTTTTTTGACTACAAGAATCGTTCACGGCGATTAATGAGACTCAATGGAAGAAAACTGGATGAATGGTGGATGCGATTAGCCTATCAATAATACGGCGGACCAACCGATAGAATTAAGTGAGTTTCTATTAACGTCTTTCTTTGTGCAACTGACCTTACAATCCCATGCAACATTGAATAATGGAGTAGAGATCCCCCGTCTAGGCCTAGGGGTTTATCAGACACCAATTGGAGAAACAACTTTGCAGGCAGTTAGATATGCATTGAAAGTCGGCTATAGACATATCGATACAGCTTGGTTATACGGGAATGAAGGAGATGTCGGTAGGGCAGTTCTAGAGAGCGGGATACCAAGGGAAGAGGTCTTCGTTACCACGAAGGTGTGGAATAGTGATCAAGGATATAACCCTACCCTTAGAGCATGCGAAAAAAGTCTACGACGCTTAGGACTGTCGTATATTGATCTCTACTTGATCCACTGGCCCGTCGAAGGAATGGGCAAAGACACCTGGAAGGCTATGATTCAACTATTGAGAGCCGGGAAAGTCAGGGCTATTGGGGTAAGTAATTACGACATTTTCCAAGTGCAGGAGATACTACAAAATTTTGATGTTGCACCATCAGTCAACCAAGTTGAATTTCATCCATTCCTATTTCAAG
Organism: Candidatus Nitrosopolaris sp.; assembly: GCA_036519475.1. Classification (GTDB taxonomy): domain Archaea; phylum Thermoproteota; class Nitrososphaeria; order Nitrososphaerales; family Nitrososphaeraceae; genus DATDLD01. The sequence goes on from DATDLD010000180.1 coordinate 8,718, forward strand.
AGGAGCTCTTACAATTCTGCAATGATAACAGTATTCAGCTCGAAGCTTATAGTCCGTTAACTAGAGGTAATAAGCTTAGTCATCCGGCCTTAAGAGGGTTAGAACAGAAATATAGTAAAACATCTGCTCAAATTTTAATCCGGTGGAGCTTACAACATAACCTTGTTGTAATTCCGAAATCCACACATGAAAACCGAATCAAAGAGAATTGTCAGGTATTTGACTTCCAGCTTGAAGAGAAGGATATGAAGCTACTCGATTCTCTTAACGAGAATTTTCACACAGTTTTCCTGTAATATGGTAACATGCGAAAGCTAGTCCATGTCCAATCTTAACAAGCATTTTGCCTTTATTTTTGGACCCATAGAATCAGACAAACATGAGTTCACAAAATCAATAATCGTAGTAAAAAATCAAATACCTTGTAACAGGACCCTACTACATGCAGTTTCCGAATCCCACATAACCAGAAAGTTATTATTGATACCTTAATGTAGAAATTCGTTACTGAGTAATGAAATAAATATGACACAAAAATGAATTATTAACATTTTCAAACGGGGAACTATTTTTGAATCTCAATTTGAGTGATGTAGAATTTCGTTTTGTTCTAGATTATAGTACCAACATGTTAAAATAGTAACTTTATCACATCTTAAATATGAAGTACAGAAGTAGGACAGAAATAATCTCAATGATCCTAGAAGCAGCAAATGGAAGTGCGACAAAAACACGAATTATGTACAGAGCCTTTCTCAGCTATGCTCAATTAAGAGAATATCTTTCTATACTTGTTGAAAATAATTTAATAGAATATTTAGAAGGCTCACAAACCTACAAAACCACCGAAAAAGGATTGAATCTCTTAAAGATGCATAATGAAATCGGAGAGCTTCTCCAAACCCCTATGAGAGAGTCAAGAATACTATAAAATAAAAAATAAACCCACCTCTCATGGGACATTATATCATCTTTTCATGCGACTTATTTCTTTGTTATTCCAATTTTTTACAAGTATGAACTAGTGTGAAATTCCACTTGGTTTGCACCGCATTAGGACTTCTGGTATGATGTGATTATTCTATTTTGCAACCTATCTCCTAACCACTGGAATCAATTCCTTATCAACAAATTCCTGGAAGGCAGGATCAAACCATTTTTCCATTTCAATATTATTTTCCCAAATATCCTTTATCGAACCTTCTTCAAATGCACTCTTCATCCACGTTAGCCATCCAATCCATTCATTGTCATTCAATACTTTTCTCTGACGCATATGAAAAACATGGGCAAACGTGTACATTATGTGGTACGCATAAGCGATTTCTGCAGACCATCCAGTTTCTGATTTGCTTATAACATTGATTAATTGTGGTTGCTCTATTCCCATACGTGTCATTTCATGTATTCTTTCGTCAAGGTCATTGAGAATCTTCGTTTCAATGTCTACGGACAGAGTTTGCATTTGCTTCCTGGAGAAGTATAGAATCACAAATAACGTGGCAATTATTCCTATAGCTTCTCCCATGCCAAAATATTCAACTAAACCTATTTCTGACATCAGCTACATTACATATTTTTGTTCATAAGTATTTCTTATTTAGCACCGTGTTATTGAGATACGTTAAAAGATAATTAGTAGAATCTAGTAGACATACGCTATATGCCAAAACCTGACTTAAAAGACCTCAGCACAGCAAATGGAATAGACTTGACTGTTAGAGGCAGAAAATCAGGTCAAGATATATCTAGACCTGTTTGGTTTGTTCACGAAGACGAAAAATTCTATTTACTTCCAGTGCAGGGGTCGGATACAAATTGGTATAGAAACGTGTTAAAAAATCCAAGCGTGAAAATTTCGGCATATGGACAAGAGTTGAGCGGAGAAGCAAAAACCATAACCAAAGATAACGAAGTTAAAGAAATAGTAGAGAAATTCAGAACAAAGTACGGCAATTCTGATGTTCAAAAATATTATTCCAAGTTTGATGTGGGCATAGAGTTTACTCTAAAATAGTAGCATAAAAGGGACTTCAATTTATTTTAACATAGGTAGCATATGCCAGTGCAATTAATGCTTGCTTTCAATGTACATAAATTATAGGAATATGAAAAAGGGTTCCAAAATTAGAGCACTAGCGTTATCAGTCCCACCGAACCCGATATAATGTTTATAACGTTTTATTAATAATTATATAAATACTAGAAACTAATTACGTGAACATTGTTACTAATTAAATAACAGTCTGCCTTATTTCGAAAGCCAATTTAGTATTTGTTTTTGTTGTTACTAATCCATAGTAGATGAATGCTAATTGATGATATACATAACTCGCCAATATACTTGGTTGCTATCATGCTTTTGCTTTTCCGGTTTTGGAAATGTTTTTCAGAGTAAAGTTGATCTTATTTCTTGTCTTCTCCTAACCTGTTGAGTACGTCTTTAGCAAATAATCTAATCAAAGTTCTGGGCTATCTCCTTAAAAAATATCTCCATTTGTTGTAGGTAGTTATTTACTGGCCAGAAATGGATACGTTTTACTCCTGATTCGTAAAGAAGAGAAATCTTCTTAAGGCACTGATCGGAAGAGCCAAACAGGAGTAAATTATTCAGTTCATCAGCGGACCTTCCCAGAGTTGGTGACAGTACATTTTTTACCATCCTCTGTACCTTTTCTTTATCATTATCTATATATCCAAACATTGTCATGAGAGAATTTTCAAATGACTCCACATCCTTATTCATCTCTCTTCTATAATTCAGAAGTAGCATCCATTTCTCTCTGAATTTGTCCGGTGTAATATTATAAGCTGAAGCCATCCAACCGTCCCCATATTTTGCTACCCTCCTTAGGCCTTGTTCTGAACCCCAACTTGCGATCATGATAGGTGGACGAGGTTTTTGATATGGTTTGGGGTCAATACATACTCCCTTCAATCTATAGTATTTACCATCATAATCTAGTAACGGTGATTCAGGCTCACCTTTTTCATTCCAAAGTGCGTGAATAACCTCTAAGGCCTCAGAAAACCTCTTCCATCGGTCCTCAAATGGAACTCCACAAGCATCATAGTCTTCTTTAGATGACCCTGGACCCAAGCCTACAAATAATCTCCCTGCAGATAAGATGTCTATTGATGATAAAGCTTTAGCGCAGATAACTGGATTCCTTATAACTATGTTTAGTATAGATGTACCAACTTTTATTCTATTGGTAACAGCAGCAATTGCCGATAGGGAACTTATTGCATCAATCCAACTCGTTCTGAAAACAATATGATCATTAACACTCAATGAGTCGTATCCTAACTCTTCCGCCTTTTGTGCAAATGAGATTATCTGCTCTCTTGAAGCAGTTTCCCCTCGAACAAATCCCATTACAGGTAAATGTATTCCGAAACTGATCAATTTCATTAAAACTCTTAATGTAATTGATACATATAGTTGTAGATTATTAATGGAAATAGTCTTGTACCAATATTTATGCGAATATAGCCTTATAGCATATATTATTCATCCAATAATCTGTTAAGCAATATTTGATTAACTTTTGCTCTGTTTTCCAGATCAAGATTGATTATTAGTGTAGATTTCTTTTTGAAGTGCTCGATTAAGGGATG
>DATDLD010000181.1:0-6674 GCA_036519475.1 Candidatus Nitrosopolaris sp.
TTGTAAAAAGCAATTGCACAACCGGGCGTTTTAATAATTCGTTCAGGGCTATGTACTATAATTGCTGCCAAATCGGATTCAGTTTCCAAAATGTCATAATGAGCAAACATAGCTTTTACATTATCTAATAATGTGTCATCAAAAACTAAGGTGATGGATAAGATACTTTCGGATACGCTGATAAAATTGTCAGCATTTTGTGTAAGAGCCTTCGCAACCTTCTCAATTGTTTTCTTGCTCTTGGTAGCGGATACTTTGGCTACATCAGTTTTTACGCTAATAGTACTTCTGGCTAAAATTAGCGCAATAGGACGCTCTGGGATATCATAAAGTTGTTTGGAGCGCTTTAATGCAGTTATTACACTTTCTATGCTTATGTTCCTAGTGAGTGCTCTGTCGATCTGTGGTTTGATTATTCTCGCAAGTGCACTAGTATTACAGTAGTCACGTTGTAGTGAATCCTGAAAGGAAAGGTCACTATTTACAATTTCTTTTACAACACTGGTTATCGATTTATCATTGACCAAGACTGGCCATTTTTCACCGTTATTAGGTCGTTCTTGACCAAAAAATATAAATGTAGTGTAATAAAGGCAACGCATGTTAGATGGCAAATAACAAAGTTATTCTTGCATACTCTGGCGGATTAGATACGTCAGTCTGCATCCGGTATTTGCAGACATTACATAAACTTGATGTGATTACAATTACTGTCGATTGCGGGCAGGACGAAGACTTCATTCAGATCGAAAAAAAGTCAAAAGCAATTGGAACCCAACGCCATATCTACACCGATGCTAAAGAAGAATTTGCAAGAGATTACATAATTCCATGCATTAAAGCTAATGGTCTTTATCAAGGAAAGTACCCGCTTGCAACGGCTCTAGCACGTCCATTGATCGCAACAAAAGCAGTACAAGCAGCATATGAAGAAGGAGCCGATTTCATTGCTCATGGTTGCACTGGAAAGGGCAACGATCAAATTAGATTTGATATCACTATCCGGGCTTTGAACCCGGATCTGAAGATAATTGCACCTATACGAGATATGAATCTCACCCGTGACATTGAATTGCAATTCGCCAACGAACAAGGCATACCCATCGCAGCTGAAGCTAAGAAATATAGTATAGATCTAAATCTATGGGGACGAGCAATAGAGGGTGGAATTATAGAAGATTCGTATTGTGAACCTCCTGACGATATCTTTCAACTGGTTAAATTTGATAATCATAGCACAGGCTATCTTGAATTGGAATTTGAAAATGGTATTCCGGTTTCTGCTGACGGAAAACGTATGGATATAATTCCGTTGATACAATTCGTTAACCAGAAGGTTGGATCTTTTGGGGTAGGAATAGTAGACCAGATTGAAGATCGAGTGGTGGGAATAAAATCAAGAGAAGTTTATGAAGCTCCTGCGGGTATCGCGATAATTGAGGCACATAAAGATCTGGAAAATATGGTCCTGACTAAGCATGAGCTGCGTTTCAAACGCATAGTTGATCAAGAATGGACATGGCTTGTTTATTCAGGTTTGTGGCATGATCCCCTTCGTATTGATTTGGAAAAATTTATTGAATCGACTCAGAAAAGGGTTTGTGGAAAAGTAAAATTAAGGATGGAGAATGGCTGCCTACGAGTAGTTGGGAGGGAGTCAAGATATTCTCTTTATAAAAACAATTTGGCTACATATGATGCTGGGTCAACTTTTGATCAGAGCTTGGCAAAAGGATTCACGGAGCTGTGGGGATTGCAAACTATAATTTCAAATGCTGTGGTATCTAATGTGAATCGAGCAAACAAGGAGATAAAACATAAATGAAAATAGAATGCCAAGAATGTGGAGCAGAAATCAGTGTTTCTGAGGATGCAGTCGTTGGCGAAATTATAACCTGCGCAGACTGTGGAGCAGACTTTGAAATTTCTTCAAAGTCTAATGAAAAAGTGGAAGTTAAAACAGCTGAAACCATGGCCGAAGATTGGGGACAATAGTTGGTCAAAATTTGCGTAATATATGACAAATTGCGCTTTGAAGAGAAATCTCTGCACGACAAGGCCTTGAAAAAAGGTCTGAAAGCAGAACTTGTAGATGCAAAAAGCATCGCTATCAATACAGAGACAAAAAGAAGAGAGCTGGATTTAGGTGATGTGATACTGCAAAGAAGCGTAAGCCACTTTAGAGGACTATATGTAACGGCTTGTTTGGAACATATGGGATTTCTTGTCATCAACAAGTTTGAAGTCGGACAAACCTGCGGTAATAAATTGATAACGTCGCTTGCGCTAGCCAAAGATAATGTTCCTACTCCCAAAACGCACTTTGCATTCAGTGCTGAATCTGCGATGGAGGTCATCGGCAAGGTAGGATTTCCACTTGTTTTGAAACCAATTATCGGTTCATGGGGTCGAGGAGTTTACCCGTTACGTGATGGAGAAGTAACCAATATGATTATGGAAATGAGAGAAGAAAACGACGACTCACTGTCACGCATCTATTACGTCCAAGAAATGATCAAACGGCCGCCACGTGATCTTAGGTGTATAGTCGTTGGAGAGAGAGTTATTGCAGCGATTTATCGCTACTCTCCGGAAAATGAATGGAGGACAAACGTATCAAGGGGTGGCAAGGCTGAAGCTGCCCCGATCACCAAGGAATTAGAAGATCTTTCTTTGAAAGCTTCAAAAGCAGTAGGGGGTGGAGTACTAGGAGTTGATCTAATGGAGGATGAAAAAAGAGGGCTACTAGTTCACGAAGTCAATAATACTGTAGAATTTCGAGGAGCTTCAAGTGTATCAGATGCTGACATTGCTGGCAGTATAATAGATTATCTTATAACAATCGCAAAAAAATAGGACTTAGGTATGATTGATATTGTTAGGGCTAACATATCCATAAAGATATAAGTGGAATTTTTGAGGAATTCTCAATAGTATAGATTTGATGACGACGATGAAAACATTACACAACTCTATGAACAGATCTGAGGATGAAGAGAAACTATGAAGGTAGGTGTTGTTGGTGCATCTGGCTATGTAGGAGGTGAGTTACTGCGTCTGCTCGTGTCTCACCCAAAAGTCGAAATTAGTATGGTGATATCTAGGCAGAATGCGGGCGAGTATGTGCACCGCATACATCCAAGCCTGAAAGGCTTTATAGGACTTACTTTTTCTACCATGGATATTGAAAAATTGGCAAACTCTTGTGATTTAGTCTTTACTTCAGTACCTCATGGCAAGTCAAGTGGAATTGTAAACGATCTATACAACAGGGGCATTAAAGTCATCGATCTAGCGGCAGACTTCCGCTTGAAGAATCCAAAGGATTACGTAAAATGGTATGGATGGGAACACCCATTTCCTGAATTGTTATCAAAATCAATTTATGGAGTTCCAGAATTTCATCGGTCTGAAATTAAGAAATCACAGTTAGTCTCCTGCCCAGGTTGTATGGCAGTTACTTCTTTACTTGCTATAAAGCCACTTTTAGAAAATGACCTGATAGATACTGATCATATCGTGGTTGACAGCAAGATCGGTTCTTCTGGCGCAGGCGCCAAAGCCAATGCAGGTACACATCATGCGATGCGTTATGGTGTAATCAGGCCTTACAAACCAGCGAAACATAGGCATACAGGAGAAATTGAACAAGAATTAGGATTAATTACTAAAAAAAGGGTTAAGGTTAGTATGAGTCCTCACGCTGTTAATATAGTACGGGGGATTCTTACCACAAATCATCTGTTCCTAAAGAAAATAATATCTGAGCTAGAACTATGGAAAATATATCGAGATTCCTATAAGAGCGAACCGTTCATTAGGTTGATTCGTGACAAGAAAGGTCTGTACAAGTTTCCAGACCCAAAATTCGTAGTTGGATCAAACTTCTGTGATATTGGCTTTGATATTGACGAGGATAATCAGAGAGTTGTAGGGCTGTCTGCATCTGATAACTTAATGAAAGGAGCAGCGGGCTCGGCGATACAGAATATGAATATAATGCTCCAATACGATGAAATGGATGGCCTAAGATATACCCCTCTGACACCTGTATGATAGTACTCAAGATCGGTGGCAGTATTGTAGCAGATGGCCTTCATATAACTACTATTCATGACATAGCAGAGATAGCCAAAAAAGACAAAGTTGTCGTAGTTCACGGTGGAGCAGCAGAGGTAACTAATACTGCGGCTAAACTCGGTAAGGATCAAAAGTTCGTTGTGTCGCCTAGTGGGATAAGAAGCAGATATACAGACTTCGAGACATCGGAAATTTATACCATGGTTATGTCTGGAAAAATAAATAAGGCGATTGTAAGGATGTTTTTGCGTGAAGGATTAAAGGCAGCTGGTGTTGCGGGTATAGACGGCAGCATGCTAAGGGCCGAACGGAAAAAGAAGCTTTTGATAATTAATGAAAAAGGCAGGAAGATGGTCATTGATGGTGGATATACAGGTAGGATTACTTACGTCGATGTATCTCTGATAGACACATTATTAGACAAAGGGTATGTTCCTGTAATCTCGCCTATTGCTTTAGGAGAAGAATTTGAATTTCTTAATGTGGATGGAGATCGAGCAGCAGCATATGTTGCAGGAGCAGTCAAAGCTGATAAGATTATACTTCTTACAAATGTTGATGGATTGATACTAGAAGGCGAGCTGATAACAAATATCACATCGGATCAGGTAAAGGCTGTATTGCCACAAATAGGCTTTGGTATGGAGAAGAAGGTTCTTGCATGCACTGAAGCAATAGAGATGGGAGCAAAGGAGGCTATAATAGCATCAGGTAGGAAAGCCAACCCTATATCTGAAGCGATATCGCATCAAGGATGTACGGTGATTACATTATAGCATGGACGGTGAAGATCAGTATGTAGGAAATTTATACCAAAGATTTCCGGTAAATCTTGCTCGCGGAAAGGACGCAAGAGTCTGGGATACTTCCGGGAGAGAGTATATTGACTGCATGGGCGGGTATGGCGTTGCGCTTGTAGGCCATTGCAATGACAGAGTTGTTGCTGCTATAAAAGATCAGGTTGAGAAACTTATTGTATGCCATATGTCGTTATATAATGACAATAGATTGAAATTTCTGCAGAAAGTATCAAAGATCGCCCCTAACGGATTGACTAAAATATTTTTCAGCAATAGTGGAGCTGAATCCGTTGAAGCTGCATTAAAGTTTTCTCGCAAGTATACGGGAAAACCAGGGATTATTGCAATGAATGGTGCATACCATGGCAAAACTTTTGGAGCACTTTCAGTAACGTATAATGAAAAATACCGAAAATCCTTCACACCACTTTTACAACACGTGAAGTTTGTCCCTTTTAGCGATCCGTCCAGTATCGAAAGAGCCATTGACGATACCGTAGGGACAGTAATTTTAGAGCCTATCCAAGGCGAGACAGGAATTATTGTACCGCCAGATGGATTGATTCAGAACGTCAGAGAGATTTGTAATCGCCGTAACCTGGTTCTGATATTTGATGAAATTCAGTCAGGGTTAGGAAGAACAGGGAAAATGTGGGCTGGGCAAAACTGGAATACTACGCCTGACATAATGTGTCTGGCAAAAGGAATCGCAGGAGGAATTCCAATGGGTCTCACATTGTCAAAACCCGAAATTATAGAAGCAATGAGAGTAGGAGAACACTCTTCTACTTTTGCTGGTAATCCGATTGCATGTGCTGCGGGTATTGCTACTCTAGACTCATTAACTGAAGATAAGCTAGTTTCAAATGCAGCAACAGCAGGCAAATTTTTCAAGGAGGGTCTTTTAAAGTTAAAAGAGAGACACAAGATAATTAGAGAAGTTAGGGGCTTGGGCATGATGCTTGCAGTTGAACTCCGTTTCGAAATAAGGGACCTACTACTCGAAGGAATCAGAAATGGATTGCTCATGTTGTATTCAGGTAGAAACATAATTAGACTGCTCCCGCCGCTTGTCATGGACGAGAAAACGATTTCAGATGTCTTAGAGAGAATGGACATGCTTATCACCAAGGAGGAGGAGAGAAGAAATATACAGTAAATTGGACTCTGTAGACCAAAAGATTATACATATTCTGCAAGCTGATGCACGTAAATCGTACGTAGAAATTGCAAATGAAATAGGATTTTCTGAATCTGCCATAAGAAGACGTGTAAAAAATCTACTCGATACTGGAGTGATAAAGAGGTTTACCATAGAGATGGATAGCGGTGATAAGACGAGTGCGATTACATTAATCTCTGTTAGTTCCACGTCAGACACACCCACGGTTTCTGCCGACCTCATGAAAATAAAGGGCGTACAAGTAATCTATGAAATTACAGGCCAATATGATATTGCTGCAATTATCTCCGCTCCTACCATTGAAGAAATTAATAAATGCATTGATGAAGTTCGTAAGGCAAACGGTGTTTCCGATACAAATACAGTCATCGTTCTTAAGATGACACGATAGGAGTATAGAACCCAAGTAGCAAGACCATGATTAATCAAGTCTTGATTCTGGAGGCCCACCCCAGTTATACGTCTTAATGATGACTACTATTTCACTTAGATTATTGAACCCTATTATTGCGACAAAGTTTATATTTTGTTCGAAATGAGTAGAGTCTGCTTAGAGATGTCGCTAAAATCAGACGATCCTAACTACTATGCGCATATTTATAACGAATCTG
>DATDLD010000182.1:0-3593 GCA_036519475.1 Candidatus Nitrosopolaris sp.
TGCCTTTTAAAAATGAAAATAATAATAAAAACGAATTCATCGAAAAGACGCCAAGAAAAAACCAGATGACATATCAGGATACGATATTAGAATTCATTGAAAATTATCTAATACGTATCGTAAGTAGGAAGAGAGAGATGCATTGTCACATAAATTCATTTCTTGTAACACCAGATCAGTTAAGGATGCTATCGTTGCAATCGCAGCAACAAATGACGGTTCACTATATGGATACGGCATTACCTACAATAGACAGAAAAATGTTATGATGTTAAACATGTTATATTTCATCTATCTTTATATCATAGTTTAATATGTCTGATCTACAAGCTATTTGGTTTTTGTTATGACCTACATCGACCATCCCAATAACGATAATAAAGAAGAAGTCTCTTTCTCCGGTGACTCACAAAACTATTGTGTATGTTTTGTAAATATGCTCGAGTCTAAGGAAATTACACGTGAAATCGCCAATAATAACAGAATTAGAAAATACTATTTTACCTTTATCAATACGTTGGCTGCTATAGCTAGAAGCTTCGATGCAAAGGTTATAAAAAATACAGGAAATGGTCTAATGTTCTATTTTCCAAAGGCGTCTTGTCCTACCAATACTCGTGCATTCAAAGATATACTTGAATGTGGTTTGGCAATGATTGCAGCAAACCGAGTTATTAATATCAAATTATATGAAGAAAGTTTACCATCTGTTAGTTACAGAATTAGCGCTAATTACGGTATGGTTGAAATAGCCAAATCAGGGCCTTCTCAAAATATCGACTTGTTTGGTTCTACTGTTAACGTTTGCGCCAAGATAAACTCTAAGGCTCCACCAAATGGAATGGTAATAGGTGAAGATCTATATCAAATAATAAAGGATCATTCTTATTTTGCTGGCTATGATTTTAAAGAAGTCAGCGGATACGTGGTTAGCTCGTCCAGTAAGGAGTATCTATATAGGGTATATTCTGTTGAATCAACAGCGCCCTCAGCAGAAGGAAAGATTAGCTATATACACAAAAATAACAATGCTGCTTTATTGTATCAAGATGAGAAAGTAAAGCACCCGCAGCATCAACAAAGTAAATCGTCTAAGATCATATTGGTAGATGATGATAAAGATATTCTTATTACTTATGAGTCAATTTTAACTGACGAAGGCTACACGGTAGAAGCATTTTCAGATTCTTATAAAGCTCTACAGTACTTTACTTCCTATGCTTCATCATCTTCAACAATGATCGAAGACTTGGTAGTCATGGATATAAGGATGCCTGATCTAAATGGACTACAGCTTTACTATAGAGTCAAAGCCATCAACCCAAATATCAAAATACTGTTTATATCTGCTCTTGATGCAGCTGAAGAATTGGTAACTGCACTGCCAGGAATAGAACAAAAATATATTCTTAGAAAGCCAGTTGATAATGAAGAGTTCCTCAATAAGGTAAAGACTTTGCTTACAATATGAGATTGGAATATTGAAGAACCTATTATCAGTAACAAAATGCAAGTGTTTAAGTTGAGCATAAATCAGTAACCAGTTGAAAAATTGTAGTAGTTAGAAAACCTTCCTTGTAGAACAAAATCACAATGACATACACAAACAAGCTTTTAATTCCAATACGCTGCAACTTGTAACAATACCTGATAACAAAGTCTACTACATCATTTTTACTACAGAAGCTGCAAAATTCGATACATTTGTTACAACGGTACAAAATGATTGGTTCACTAGAATTTACAGCATTAGAATTTAAGGAAAGATGAGGAATTAACACCAATTGATAAAATTCAATCCAATGAGTATTAAGAAATTTACTATTTCTTTTTCCTTTGTTAGATCGTACTTGAATGCTTCAAATGCAATTGCAGTCAAAGCGCTGTCAAGGTCACTCCTACTGTTTCATCTATGGCTGAATTTTAGGCTTTGATTTAACGATCAAGTCTGTCCCTAGACTATAGCAAGTTACAAGTAATTTCAGCTACTGCCATTATACCACTAGGCAGAACTAACAAGTCAATCATACCTAGTATTTTAGCTAGGAAGAACCTCGGTATTCCTAATACTTCCACTCTTCAGTTATATTATTCCACCATGAACGATATGGCTTAGCATCCTTTGCTATTTCTTCTTTAATTCTAAACTCAATTGGATAAAATATATTTTCCATAGCATCTACTCCACCATCTGCATATAGCTCTTTACCAATTTCTACTACTCTGTGCTTTTTTGAATCAAAAACTGAACCATTAGGATTTTGTATGCAGTAAGTGAGAAGATCATAGAGTTCTTCTTCTAAATATGCATCCAAATTCCTCTATCTTACTTCCTTTTTTTCATCCAGCTCTTTTGATTACATGATATCCAAATTCTGTCTTGATAGGCTCAGTTGTTATTCCTCCTTTCTCGAGCTTAAATGCTGCCTCTTCAAATGGTTTTACCATCATTCCTCTTCCAAATAGACCTAGATCTCCACCTCGTTTTGCACTTCCCTTATCAATAGACAGTTCTTTAGCAAGATTTGCGAAGCTTTCACCCTTCTTTAGTCTTTCCAATATTGCAATAGCTTCACTATGCTTTTTGACGAGTATATGTGAGCATTTAATTTTGTCTGCCATTTCTATAATTCATACACCTTCCACTATATTGTGAATAGAATCTGACTGCGAATAAATATTACTACTATACAAAGCCACAACAATCCATGACGCCTATAGAATAGCCAATTAGGTATAAATGTTCAACTAGAAGGAGATTTAAGACAAAGAATTTCTCCTTCATAATAAGAAGAATATCCAAGTTCATACTAAGAATGAGAAGTTATTCATGTCTATCTGATATGAAAATATTCGCCAATGAAAAATTCTGAGATAGCCTGGCTAAACCAGTTTATTCTATTATAAATCATAAAGGCAAGGTTAACCTCAAAGCTCCTAGAAAAACAGATTGGGGGATTTTTTTCCTATCTATACTATATTTATCTGCTTTCCCTTTGTTTATGTTTGTTCCTTCTTTTTGAATGTGATTTCAAGTATCCCATTATTATAAACTGACTTGGCTGTTTCAATATCTGTTTCTGGTGGTATTTCAATGACTTGATATTTTCGATCGGGATCAGTGGATGTTACCTCTACCTTGTTATCGTAAGCATTTATCTTAATATTCTGTTTGCTAACACCCGGCATCTCTACGGCCACTTTCACTTCTTTATCTGTAGACGTTACATCTGCTAAAGGCTCTCTTTCAGTTGAGATCGTGGGAGTCCTGAAAAAACTACTTCCGCCTCGTGATGCAGATTTAGCATTTCCAAATTCTCTTACTTTTGGTTTGCTATCCGGTCCTATTGTCATTGAATATCCATAGACAAATGGTCCAAATTCTTTTACTTTACCTCCTCCTGGTGTTTCATATTCTCTTACGAGATCTTTTGGTGCTTTAGTCTGTATGTCCTTAAATGCATCTTCAAATTCTCTTTCCATCTCCCTTCTCATTTCATCAATTCCTCTAAAAATATCAGGAATGCCAAATCCTCTACTACTTACTGCGACCAGCTCTGCTACCGAAGAATCTATTGAACCAATCAAATGGT
>DATDLD010000183.1:0-3580 GCA_036519475.1 Candidatus Nitrosopolaris sp.
ATCTTTACACTTAAAGTCGATGGGCTTTACACAGATATGAAGAGTAAGAAACTTATTAATGTCGTCAGTCCTGAAGATAATTCTATCGAATTTTCGAAGGTCCTTTCTGACGTTACAGGAGGTATGAGAAGAAAGGTTACAGAAGCATTTAAGATAGCTGCACTAGGAATAGACGTGTTAATGATTAACGGATTGAAACCAGACAGGATCATTGACGCCGTAATGGACAGGAATTTTGTTGGTACCAGAGTGAGGAGTAACAAAAGGCGGAGCGTTCCTTACTTTGTCTGACAGAGCTGACTCGCAAGCAGATATTGAAACTATCAAGCGACGTAAGAAAGAGGGTATCGATATTCCTATTCAAAAAAATGTTCAAGCAAAGACTACGACAACATATTTAGAATTCGTTAGGCTGATCCATAACGCGTTACCAGAGATAGATTACGATGAAATCGATATTTCGACTACGTTTTTAAATCATTTATTCGCTGCACCCCTTGTTATAGATTCTATGACTGGTGGAACACCAGAGGCATTTATGATTAATGCTAGGTTAGGAGAACTTGCTGAAAAATATGGATTTGCAATGGGACTAGGCAGCCAAAGGGCCGGTCTTCATAGTGAAGAGCTCGCTGAAACATACTCCGTAGCGAGAAAAAGCGCGCCTAAAGCATTTCTTATAGCCAATATAGGTGGAGCCCAGCTTTCAAAAGGGCTATCGATTGACACTACTAAAAAAATTTTAAGGATGGTCGAAGCTAACGCTCTTGTTGTGCACCTCAATCCATTACAAGAACTTGTCCAACCAGAAGGTGAGCCTAAGTATCGCGGGGTATTAAAGAAAATCTCTGAGCTAATAGAGAATATCGACGTGCCAGTCATAGTAAAAGAGGTGGGTGCTGGCATTTCGAGAGAAGTTGCGATCAAGCTAGAGATGGCCGGTGTGGCTGCCATAAATATAGCCGGAGCTGGCGGTACTAGTTGGGCAGGCGTAGAAAAGGTTCGTGCAGAGGTAGCAAAAGATGATGCTAAAATTCATTTGGGACAAATGTTTTGGGATTGGGGAATTCCTACCGCAGCTAGTTTACTTGAGGTAAAAAAAGCTGTTAAAAAAATACCTCTTATCGCGTCAGGGGGCTTGCGTAATGGATTAGAAGTTGCAAAGTGTATGGCTCTTGGGGCAAGTATGTGCGCAATGGCTTATCCTTTTCTGCTGCGGGCCGCGGAATCTACTGAAAGTTTGTTTAAGTTTGCAGACATATTGTTAGCTGAGCTTAAGAGCACAATGTTTCTAATCGGTGCAAAGGACATCGAAACACTGAAGAGCTCAAGGTATATATTGACAGGAGATTTAGCAGTTGGGGTAAACAGTAGATGAAAGTAGGTAGTATTACAGAAGAACTAAGATCTAATAGTTCCTGCGTAAATAAATTTATACTTTCAACTCTGGAGGGACAGCCAAAGAGACTCTATAGGGCATCTGCTCATTATATTGTTAGCGGCGGGAAGAGGCTGAGACCATTTATGGTAATCAAATCATGTGAAATGTTTGGTGGTAATTCAAAAAGGGCTATGCCTGCAGCCGCAGCTGTAGAGCTCGTTCACAACTTCTCACTCGTGCATGATGATATTATGGATAATGACGACATGCGTCATAGCGTTCCAACTGTTCACAGATCCTACGGTGTACCATTGGCTATTTTAGCAGGTGATATTTTGTTTTCCAAAGCATTCCAAATATTAGCTGTAAACGGACGGAAGGAGGGCATTACCGAAAAAGCGATCTCAGATATGGTCGAAAGACTTTCGACTGCCTGCATATATGTATGTGAAGGCCAGGCTACTGATGTTTATATGGCATTAAATAAAAGATTATCATTGGGATCCCAATATATAAATATGATCGGAAAGAAGACCGCAGCACTTTTCGGTCTTTCATGTGCATTGGGTGTTTTGTCTGCACCAAGATCAACAGATAGAGACGTAAACAACCTTCTCACGTTTGGCAAGAATGTTGGTGTTGCATTCCAACTAGTTGATGACTTGATTGGTGTGGTGGGAGATCCGAATATCACTGGTAAAGCTGTGGGAAACGACATTCGGGAAGGGAAAAAAACGTATCCTATCCTTCTCGCCTTAAAGAAGGCTCGGGGACAGAGCAAGGAAAAGATCCTAAAAGTTTTTGGTTCAAAAAAAACTTCAAGTATGGACTTGAAGGAAGCAGTCAAGATTATCTCTGAGATCGGGATTGACGTAGAGATCAGAAAAGCCGCGAAAGAACATATCAGACGAGCAATAAGATCAATAGAATTTTACAAAGAATCTGATGCTAAAAGAGCACTGGAAGCTTCTGCCAATTTTATTGTGGAAAGGAGTCTGTAATCTAAAAAGTGAGTAGTAATGAGGAGGGTATTGAAGGAATCATAAAATTTATCGCACTGAAAAATGCTGCTGAATACAACGGTAAGGCCAGGGTCGAAACCGTTATCGCAAAAGCGTTTGCAGCTAGACAAGATCTGCGTGGCAGTGTGAAAAGTCTGCTTCCTAAAATAAAAGCAATAGTCCACGACATTAATTTGTTATCCAGTGTAGAACAACAAGCCTTACTTGAAGAGATTGCCCCAGACGAAGAGAAAAAGGTTGAGGTTCAATCTCATCAGAGAAGTACCTCCATTCAAAAGTTACCGTCATTGCCGTCTGCCGTTTTAGGACAGGTGGTTACACGATTCCCTCCTGAGCCAAACGGTTATCCTCACATAGGGCATGCTAAGGCAGCCATTATCGATGAAGAATATGCGCGTATGTATAATGGGAAATTGATTTTACGTTTTGATGATACAAATCCTTTGAATGAAAAAGAGGAATATTATGATGCTATCCTAGAAGGTTTAGAATGGCTACGAGTAAGGCCGGATATTGTGAAAAATACTTCTGATGATATTTTAAAACTACACGAACTTGGGAAAAAACTAGTTCAACTGGATGGAGCGTATGTCTGTACTTGTAGTCAGACAACAATCCATGATCTAAGGTCAAAGGGACTTCCCTGCCAATGTCGCGCCGATTCCAGAACTTCTCTAGATTTGTTACAAAAAATGTTTGACGGTTCCTTTGACAAGAATGCAGCAATAATTAGATTCAAGGGAGAGATGGCCGACCAAAATACTGCCATGAGGGATCCAACGTTATTCAGAATAATTGATGCAGATCATCCCAAACTAGGGACAAGGATCCGTGTATGGCCTACATATGATTTTGCATCCCCTATTGAAGATAGCTTAGACGGAGTTAGTCATGCTATGAGAACAAAGGAATATGAATTGAGAAACGAGTTATACTTCGAAATACTCGATAGACTAGGTCTTCAAAAACCCTTTATGATGGAATTTTCAAGATTAGAATTGGATGGGATACCAGTTTCTAAGCGAAAGATAAAACCACTTGTAGAAAACGGAATGGTTAAGAGTTGGGATGACCCTCGTCTGCCCACATTAATGGGATTTAAGAGGAGGGGTTTTTTGCCTGAATCCATACGCGAGTTTGTTCTTACTCTAGGTTTGACACTCGCCGAAACCAAACC
>DATDLD010000184.1:0-3902 GCA_036519475.1 Candidatus Nitrosopolaris sp.
GTTAACGGGCGTAACCGTTTTCCTAAACCACCTGCAAGAATAACTGCCTTCATGAAATGCAATCGCTCCTGCTGTGTATTAAAACCTATATTGTATATATTAGTGACAATTAGAATATTTGGAGCACGAATCCTCGAGATATCCCTTCAAAAAGTCTATCGTCAAGAATTGTCTGCTTCAATGTGATCCTTAGACAGGCGTGAATCTGACGTCCTACCTCAGAATATGAAAATGATAGCGAATTTTGTGATTGCAAAAGTCGACTACGGCGATAGTCAGCAAGGATCATTAAAAGGAGATTTCCCGATCCTGCAAACCAGTTTGATAATTTTAGCAAAGGTATCTTGAGAAAGCGCATGATATGGGTTTCACTTCTAAGGACACGCTCGTGGGTTATTATGAAAATGGCTATGTGCATAACAACATAAGCCACTTCCCAGAAAATCTCTATTATTATTACAAATGCAAAATATTCTCGATATCTGATTGTTTATCCAGAATGAAGGCTATCGAACGTGTAGTAACTCGTTTGGAATGCGGTATGACAGAAATAACCTTAACCCCGCTCAATTCTTCGAGAGTTTCTGGTAATCGCCGTTGGGCCCTAGTGGGGTATTTGGGCATTCCGTTGATCACAATTCCTCTAACATCCAAGTCATAGTCTTTACATAGTTGTAGGGTTAATAAAGTATGATTTATTGTGCCGAGTGCAGTGAGGGCTATAACTAGTACGGGAAGACGTATGAGGCGTACAAAGTCTGCGACCGTTTTATTCTTCGTGAGCGGTACCATTATACCTCCTATTCCTTCTACAACCATGTAGTCGTGTTTTAAAGCGAGCTTCTGAAACAGCATTAACGCAGTTTGTAAGTCGAGGTCCATGATGTTCATTAGCCTTGATGCCACGAATGGCGCCTCAGCAACCGAATAAAAAAAGGGATTTATTTCTGATCCGGTGTCTTTTACTTTTGCAGCCCTTGATAAGAGAAATGAATCTTCAGATTTGAACTTGATTGAAAAGGGTTTTTTCGCACTAGCAAACGGCTTCATGACTCCAACATTGAATCCTCTTTCCCTTAGCATCCAAGCTATGCCGCTAGCAATAGTTGTCTTGCCTACTCCAGTATTTGTTCCGGTTATAAAAATCCCCTGCATAAAAATATTATTAGAGTTATCAAAGCTCCTTTATGATGTTGACGCTTGCAGATAAAGACAAAAAATACGTATGGCATCCCTATACGCAGATGAGTGATTGGCGAAGATCGAATAACAAGGTTATCGTACGAGGTAAAGGCTTCTATCTCATCGATAGCGAGGGTAGAAAATACCTTGATGGAATTGCTAGTATGTGGTGTAACGTATGGGGACACGGAAATACGATAGTTTCAAAAAAATTAACAGAACAAAATAAATTTCTTCAACATTCAACATTATTTGGATTAGCGAATTCTCCATCGGTGATGCTGGCTGAAAGGCTTCTTAAATTAGCAAAGGGAATGGGTAAGGTTTTCTATTCTGACAACGGCTCTACCGCGATTGAAATTGGCCTGAAAATTGCATTTCAATATTGGCGAAATAAAGGAATACGAAACCGGACGAAATTTATCTCACTGAAAAATGGATATCACGGCGACACAATCGGAGCAATGTCGGTAGGCTATATTAGAGATTTTTTTAGTCCTTATGAACCTATGCTAAAAAAAGTACTTAAGGTTCCATCCCCTTCATTGAGTTCCTGCAAACACTATGATGCCAATGAAGATACAGAAGCCTGTCTACAAGAAACGGAAGATGTTTTGTTAAAGAATAGCTCACGATGTTGTGCACTGATAATGGAAAGTGGAGCACAGATTGCAACTCGCGCCAGGATTTACCCAAAAAAGTACCAAAAAAAAATTTCTGACCTCTGCAAAAAATATGATGTTCTTTTAATCCTTGATGAAATTGCAACAGGATTCGGAAGGCTAGGAAACATGGTGGAGTATTTAGCACAGGACTCGTTCCCAGATATTGTCTGCTTTGGAAAAGCATTAACAGCAGGATACTGTCCCTTGGCAGTGACTTTAGTAACAGAGGAACTATTCACTGCATTTTTAGGCGAATATGGTCAGGCCAGGCAGCTCTACCATGGGCATACTTTTACAGGACATCCTCTTGCATGTGCGGCTGCTTTGGCGAACCTGGACGCCTATAAAAAATATAACCTTATGAATAGGATTGATTCAAACAGCAGATATTTGAGCACAAGATTGAAAGCTATTCAGGGCTTATCGGTCGTTAAAGATATTAGACATAAGGGACTCTTGGCCGGAATAGATTTGGCAATAGATGGAAAGCCCATAAAATTCCTAAAAAATAACCATCCAGTGAGTTATTACATTATGAGTGAATCATTGAAAATGGGAGTCTTCCTTAGACCATTGGGTAATACAATCTTAATCATTCCACCTTTGGCAATCAACCGGAAAGATTTTAAATTCCTAATAGACGTAATCTATCGAATATCAGACAAAATCCTAACTGCTGTGTAAATTGTTGTGGGGGATTTGCCGGAGCACTTTATACAGAGTTGCTTTGGATACTCCTAAATGTTTTGCGATTTTTGTGCGGGGCATGTTGTCTAAAAGCAGTTTAATCAAATGATCCCTGTCTATTACCTTTTGTGGTCTTCCTATATCTTTGCCGGTTGCTCTTGCTCGCGCCATTCCATCCCTTGTCCTCTGGACCAGCATTTCGCGTTCTCTCTCTGCAACCCATGTTAGTATTCCAATCATCAATTTCCTTACGCTAGGCTCAGTAGTTTGTAAGAAAGTTTCTCTAGGTGAACATGAGATAAGCGGAGCAAATTCCTCGATCGCTTTTATTGCATCAAGGGTATCCCAAAATGTCCTTCCCACTCGTGACAGCTCATATACTAAAACGGCATCAACCGATGCAGATTTTATTAGTTCGAGCATATCTTGAAAGGAGCGTCTTTGCACGGCGGGAATTTTGCCACTAACAGCCGCATCTTCAAAAAAGTCTATGATTTGGTAACCTTGTTCATTAGACCACCTTTGCAAAGCCAGTTTTTGATTTATAACTGACTGTTCTTCGGTACTTACGCGCAGATAGGCTAAAGCATATTTCACGATATGTCTGTTTGTGCATCTCTTAACTACCTTGGTGTCAATAAGATACGAGTAAGTGTTCAAAAAGGGTACTGATACATATTGAGCAATTTTATAGGTAAATAAAGGGAGGTAATTTAAGTACGGTCTAAAAAAGGGTCGGTTTCTGAACATACTTCTCTAAATGAAATTGTAACGAAAATCGTTTCAGCCTAAATTCCGTGATAACCTGCTTATGTCAGAGTATATCTATCAACAATTTAGATATTTACAAGTCTTAACCCCCACCTCCGATTGTCTATTTTTTATATTTAGGCGTACATGATCACCCGCTTCCTGCTTCGTTCTTCAAGGTTTATTTCAGCATGGGGCAATATTTCAATTTTCGAGATTTGAAACAAGCGTCTGACCAGGGTCAAAGGTTAATTACAAGAGACAATTATAATGACCCTATTGCCAGAGTCCGCAGTTATTAATAAACTTACGAGAAAGGCCTTGAAGTGCGAACCTATTACATTTAGAGAAGCACAAATACTGCTCTCTTCTTCTGATATCATTTCTTTGGCGTCGGGCGCAAATACTATTACCAGAGCCCATAATGGGGATGTTATAGATGTGGAGACATTAATTAATGCCAAATCTGGTGGTTGTCCTGAGGATTGTTCGTTTTGTGCTCAGTCCTCCTTTTATAATACGGCTATCAGCAAATACCCTCTTTTATCTAAAGAGATAATTCTTGAGCGCGCCCAAGAGGCAAAAAAACAAGGAGCATCTAGCTTCTGTTTAGTTTGT
>DATDLD010000185.1:0-33154 GCA_036519475.1 Candidatus Nitrosopolaris sp.
TTAATCTAGAGACATCCTCATCACCGGCTTCTATTAAGAACTCCAGAGGAAAAAAAATGGCTAAGATATTTATCTGTGATCTGGGTTTGAATAAAAAAAATGAGCAGAGATTCATGGACATACTTTCTAAGAGTATTTCTAGGGGATATGATGTTACGTACATAGATCATCATGACTTGAGCGAACACATTTCTGAATGTTTAATTGAAATGGGAGTTAGCCTTATTCATTCAATTCGGGAGTGTACAAGTGTCCAGGTATATTCAAAGTTCAAGAGAAGACTTAAGCCAGATGCTGCATTTTATGCAGCCGCAGGCGCTCTCACAGATTATCTAGAAAATGGACCACGAGGATCCTCGCTTATATCTAAATTTGATAGGCAATTTCTGATGCTTGAATCCTCGGTACTCTCCTATATGATCTCTGCAAACCAACACGACAATAAATTTTTGGGTACAATTGTGGATTCGCTTTCAGCTATGAAATACCCGCATGAGATAGAGGGTGGCTTCTCAATAGCCGAGAAATACGCAAAAAAAATAGTCCACGGAATGAATGCGATCAAAAAATTAATTGTCGAAACAAAAGAAGTGGCCTATATGCAGGGAAGCGCAGAACTAGCTGCAGCCGCTACGGTTAATTTTGTATTGGGTGCATCAGATAGGCACGTGGCGATGGTTTACAAATTGAAAGATGATATCAATTCATACGTTATATCAATACGGGGCTCTAAGGGCTGTAAAGTTCATCTTGGAAGACTAATAAATGATATTTCATCAAAGATTGGAGGCAGTGGAGGAGGTCACGACAAAGCCGCTGGCGCAGTCATTCCAAAGGAGAGCCTAATAGAGTTTATAGACATGTTGGACCGGTCTGTTTCTGATTTTACACGTTCTCAACACAAAGATAAACGTTGACTGATAGTCTGCTCTTGCATTGCTGACTGGCGCAGATATTCTCATCTAATATATGTAGTGATACAATAACTTCCAACATCAAGACGGAAGACCTGTTATCGGCTTCAGATTCTCTGATAACCGCTCGAAGAACGTATTTGCCCGTTTTTAGTAATATGAGCAACTCAATCGTCAATCGCTAGAGTGCTGACCATTGCTCTTGAGTATTTGATATCTTTGGCCTATCTAGTTTTAGCTAATTCTAATCTATCAAAAAGACTACAAAAGTGACAATGTTTGCTGCATCTACTGCTATACATTAGAAATCACGGCAACGAAGCTTTATATAATAAACCGAGGGATTTGAAATCATAGGGATATGTTATTACCCGCGGAGATTGAAGCCAAATCACTGATCCCTGCGATTAGATCCATTCTAGCGAGAAAGTTGATAAATGACTATGGCTTGAAGGAAGAGCTTGTCGCCAAAGTACTTGGAGTCACTCAGGCGGCCATCAGCAACTACGTAAGGGGGACAAGAGGAGATGTTGATTTAATATCTAAGTTAGGCTCTGTAGATCACGTTATTTCCATGATCGACGACATTGCGAGGGATTTGGCCGGCAATAAGGCTTATACCCCTTATACAATGTCCAAGTTCATAGAACTGTGCAACTATATGCGCTACACTTTAATCATATGCGATGTTCATCGTAACATGGAATCGAACATCGATGAGCACATTTGCGAACAGTGTAAGGGGACTCTGATACGTCCATTATAACTATCTATTAGCCTGTATCGTGGGCAGAGACGCATTTTTCGCACACAGATAACCTAGATTACCCTTAACGGCAGTAATGATGTATTTTTGGACATCACGCAGTATCAATTAAGAGGCTCAATATCTACTTGGGTTTCAGTATATTTAGGGCGGTACCGAAAACATCTGCCCCCATCATTACTCCCATGCTACCCTGTTTTGCGTGCCTTTCTGTGAATCTGGAGGTATTGTCTTTATCTACCATCTCCCCAGAAAACATTACCGGAACTGGATCATCAGTATGGGCCTTTCGACTGCAAGGTGTTGAATGATCAGCAGAAACAATTATCATCAATTTAGTTGGGTTGTTCTTTTTTAACATGTTTAAGAGCGTCCCAAAAAACTGCTTATCAATGGCTTCGATATTTCGCTTCTTTCCAATCGCGTCACCGTCGTGTCCAAATTCATCAGGACCCTTGATATGAACATACAGTCCATCATAATTATTTAACTCCTCTATCACCGTTAAAGCCT
The DNA here is from genome assembly GCA_036519475.1 of Candidatus Nitrosopolaris sp. GTDB lineage: Archaea > Thermoproteota > Nitrososphaeria > Nitrososphaerales > Nitrososphaeraceae > DATDLD01. Next base: position 2,194 of record DATDLD010000185.1, read on the forward strand.
TCTGTTCATAATTTGTAACGTCTCCAGCTATAATAGCCTCTATGCCGAGTACCTTTGAAATTCCTACTTCTACTGGCATATCCACAATTGAAGCTAGATTTATACCGAATTTCTTTCTAATTGGTTCAATATGGGGATATCTTGTACCAGCATCTCGGGCGAGTATGGCATTCAGAGGCATCATGCCAGCCTTTATCCTGGCTTTATTTACTGGATGCTCTGAAAGCAATTTTATAGCTCCCTCTGAAAATTCGTTTAACAATTTTGCAGAAATCTCCGCAGACTTGGATTTTTCCTGTGCCTCTGATTTTCTTAATCTCATCTTGTGAGATGTGGCCTTCGCCACGCCTATGCCGTCAACTCGGTCATAAGCTGGGTCAGTATTAGTTATTCTATCAGACAAAGCCATATACTTATGTCTAAATCTTATAGTCATTCGATGACCAATCGTAGGAGCAACCTTCACAGAAGCATTTTTTTCGCTTAACCGGATATTCTTATTGAGAGTTCTGGCTATCATCTGAGATTCTTTGTTGGTTATTTGCCTGCCGGCTCTTCTGTCTAATATATTTAATTTATTGTCCACCGTGGCAAAATTACCTCTTAACGCCAGATCTCCGTCATGAAAGTCAACGTTCGATCCGATAGATTCTATTACGCCTCTCCCTACATATCTAGCTCCTTTGAAATTATATCCTAGCATGTTAAATACCGCGATGTCGGATTGTGGCGCTACTCCTTTAGCTACGGTAATCACCTGACCTAGACATCCCATTCTAGTCATCGAATCCAAATGGGGTGTATAAGCCGCTTCCAGAGGTGTTAAGCCATTCAATTCTTGGTTGGGTAGATCTCCTACACCATCTAACAAAACATAAAGGATTTTACCAAAAGGACTATTGCTCATGATAAAATAAAAAAAGCATGACTAATTTAGTGTTATGTGTTATGTGTTAAATTCAAATTAACTTTGAAAATTTATTCGAGTAGCACGATCTTTTTCCTCACGTTGTGTATTGCTTAATCATTACTTTACATGGCAGGACCAAAGCATACGGATGAATCGCCAAATAGAACAACCTTGTATTTGCTAGATTTAAATGTGAATTTCATCGTGAATTTAATCATTAATTCGCTCCCAGATTCTAAATTACAATTGCAATTTTGCTACAGGGTAGGTGAAGGCTCACAGGTTCATAGTCATTTTCCGATGGAAATTAACATTTAATCCGAAAGCTCCTTTTCGAGAAAAAAAGATTCCTAATTCGGTCAGACTGCTAGTTCTGACTTGTAGTCTTGTGAGTAAGTTATGATCCACTAATGACAGTCAGCGATCATTCAGAACCTTTATTTAAAGGAAGTTGTAGGAAGTTCTGATACAAGGAGATTAGTTTGGGTGATATTAGAAAAGATTATGTTCTCGACAGATTTGTTATCGTACCTCAGACCGTAGAAGAGACTCGTACACAAATCCAAGTCGATAAATGTCCGTATTGTCCAGGTAACGAAGGGATGACAGAACCCGCGTCGATAGCTCTCGTTGCAAAAGATGGCATGCTTCAACGCTTATCTGACAATGAAGAGAATATAGTAACAGGCTGGTGCGTTAGGGTATTCGAAAGCAGTAATCCTGTGGTTAAGACCTCATCCACATCTTACTATTCAGATAAGCCTCTATACAGCGAACCTGCATATGGTTACCACCAGGTTGTAGTGGCATCACCGGAACATGCCCAAGCATTGTCTGAAATTTCGGTTGAACAGTGGGAAAATGTCCTACTCGTAATACAAGATAGGGTCAGATGGCTTTATACACAAAAAAGTGTGACATACGTTTCCATTTACGTAAACAGCGGGGAAGCTGCAGGTACCACTATAACGCATCCACATTTCAATCTTGTGAGCTTCTCTACGATCCCCCCTATAATAGAGCTAGAGGCTGAGGCGTCCCATAGATATATGAACGAAAATGGTACATGTCCTGCATGCAACGTCTTGGCCATCGAATCTGGAGGGCCAAGACAAATTTTGGGTACGGATAGCTTTATAACCTTCTCGCCTTGGGCGCCAACGTATCCTTATGAATTTTGGATTTATCCCAAAAGACACACAACTGCCTTCTCAAAAATTACTCAAAAAGAAATAAGCGACCTTGCACTGATGATGCGCTCTACTTTAGGTGGGATGTCGAAGGCGCTTAAAGATGTACCTTTTAATTTAGTTTTTCATCTCTCGCCTGAAAAAAAGAATAGCCGTCAAATTCACTGGCATATAGAAGTTTATCCACAACTTTATACTTGGTCTGGATTGGAAAGAGGCTTTGGAGTATATGTTAATAGCATCAAGCCGGAATGTTCTGCAGAGCTTTTAGGATCAGCTTGCAGGCGAGAGCTAGCGAGTCTAGTTGGCATAACGTAGCCGTTACGATACTACTTATTTACCTCGCATAAAAGAATAATATATCAAATATGCCGAAGCTAGAAACATGGCTTTCGTCTGGCTCTTTTGGACTTGCTATTATGTTTGTGGTATTAATGGTCTCATTCTACACCTTTTTAATAGGCCCCGAGGGGAAGGGACCAAGAATATATTTTGACCCCTTCGGGTTGTTAATCCAAATAATATCAATCTCTGGCGTTCCTAGCTTAATATTGGCTGGAATAGTCTTCGGTTTCACCAAAAAGGAAGGATCACGGCCCGCTGCAATTATCTTACTTGCGACGGCAGTAGTATTAATTGCAGGTATGATATTCCTTAAGGGCATAGAGCCTAAGATTAATACACGGTTCACAGTTATCGGGATGGATGCTGTACCATCTATTTTTCTTGTGTCTGGTGCAGGTGTGATCGTCGCTGGAATTTATCTTTTTAGGAAATCTCTCGGGAGAAAACGAAATTACGGTAAAGACGAGATTCAATGATCAAAAATCGTTACCACAAAATTAATGTATCAAGGAAAATTCTGCCAATTCTAATTTCAGATGACATATTGTCGCATGCCATTGAAGTGGGTAAGTTACACGACAGCCCTATCCTGTCAGTCGTTGTAGGGACTAAACCGGACTTTTATAAACAAGCCCCCCTGGTCGTTGAAGCAGCAAAAGAAAATATGCCAATACTCGTTATAGATACCGGCCAACATTTTGACGACACTTTGGGTTTCGGAATAAAGGAGTTTGAATTGCAACGGTTCGTAGGATGCAATTTGCAAATTCGTGGGGATCTAATGGAAAAGGCAAGTGAGCTTATTACGAAATTTGGATATTTTGGACGATACTGCAAAAAGCGGTATGGTATAGATTCACAACTTCTTCCTTTGGTCCACGGCGACACGATAGTCGCTGGAATTGCTCCGCTGGCATGGGTATTCGGGATGGGTCAGAAAGTAGCCCAAAATGAAGCAGGCCTTAGGTCCATGAGTCCTGAGGCGATGAAAAAGCTAAGGATTCACGAAGAGCCAACAAGAAATACAGTAGAGAAGTTCATAAACGAACAGTTTGAAGGCAAATGGTTCTTGACACTAGAAGAACCGTTCCCAGAACAAATTGATACCTGGATATGTTCTGCTGGCACGAAATATTTTTTCGCTCCTACGGAAATGAATAAATCTAATCTAGTTCGAGAAGGATATCCAGAAGATTTTATTCACGTAGTAGGAAACTCAGTTGTAGATGCCATTCACATAACAAGAAAGCAGAAAGTACGTAAGAGTATCTTCGATATTTACCCCAATCTTGAATCGGGCCAATGGATAAGAGTAGACATCCACAGACGAGAAAACCTTACTCATCATCGATTTACATCTATTGTTCGTAGCCTAGAAGATCTGGTAAAAAGGACACAATTTAAGGTAAATCTAATAATGCTAAATGCAACAGAAGCCGCTTTAGTTTCATATGGTTTGGACAATAAAATAAAAAGCCTCGCAGAAGAATATTCCCATAGATTCCTGATTACACCTGTATGGAAGCAATATGGGCATGTTATCGAATTCTTGGATAGTGGTCATTGCTGGGCCGAGATGACTGATTCTGGCTCCATGCAAGAAGAATTACTTTACTTCCCAGATGTCCTCTCATTAACACTTAGACTAAATACTGACAGACCGGAGACTATCTTAAATGCTAGAAGTAACATATTAGTCCCCCCTGTCAGTTCTGAGTGGATACTTTCTATGATAGATAAAGCCTTCAATAGGAATGAGAATTTGGGGATACATCTAAGAAATAAGAAACGAATCTTCGGTGAACCAGGAAAAGTTTCGAAACAAATCATAAGAATTCTCAAGAAGGAATTTGAAGAAGGCGTTACAAATTTTTATCCTTGGCTTCACCAACGCATCAACCTATGGAAGGAAGACCAAACTATAGACTATTTGTAATACTTTCCTTGAAAATACTTATAATCTAAATTCTCCCTAACTTTTTAACGTATTTTTTGTATGCATCGAGATAGGATCTCTTATCGCCTATGTCTATAAAACCCGACTCAACTTTGAATGCTTTTATGATCTTCTTTTGGCCTAGGGCTTTTCTTACTGCATTGTCCATGCCGAAAGCACTTGATTTAGGAACAAGCTTAAGGAACTCAGGTTCAACAACGTAACACCCGATATTTATTAAACCGCTTATTTCAGGCTTTTCCCTCCATCTCGTGATTCTATTCCCTTTTCCATTAACATCAATGAAACCATACTTCAATTGTGTATTGTATGATAGGAGAGCCATTGAGAGCAAGGCCTTGCTTTTGGCATGTTTTTCTATCATTTTATCAAGGTTAAATTCATAAATAGAATCTCCGTAAAGACAAACGAACGTATCATCAGATATTAGATCTTCAGCTGTCTTTAGTTGTCCGGCTGTCGCTAATGGTCTTTCAGAGCGAGCATATTCTATCTTTATACCTAACCTTGCGCCATCTTCAAAGTAGTCTTCGATTGTCCTATGGAGATAACTTACACATAGAATAATATGATCAATATTAAACCCATCAGTGCTTTTGAGCCACTCGATTATGTGTTCTAGAAGGGGTTTATTGCCTAAAGGTAACATTGGTTTGGGAATAAAGAAGGTATATGGTTGTAATCTAGTTCCTAATCCCGCTGCAAGAATTACTGCTTTCATATTTGATTAGTTCTACAAAATAACAGAGACCACATAAGGCTCATTAATACCTTCTTAGTATTTTCTTCACTTTATCGATGACCGTAATTGGATCTTCAGAGAAGACAAGTATCATCGGTTCCTTACCTATGTCACCTCGATGGTATATAATTTCTGCTCTAGGATTATTTTTTAAAGCACTACTTATTCCCCAACCTATTGACTTTCCCTCCTTTCTCTTAACATTTTCAGGCTCCAACCTTCTGCAATAACTGGCTATGTGAAAAAGAGAATCACAAATACGCAAGATTTTTCTATCCAGCTTAATATTCATTGAAGATCTCATGCAGGGATTGTATTTCATATATTCGATTACTGCTGACGCTACGTGGGTAGATGCACCAAATTCCAACGTTGATGCGGCCCGTACTATTTTCCCAATTCTAATTACTCTACCCTTTACACCGGCCACGTCGTGAACATGTTTTGCATTAGGCATAGCATAAACAATGTTCGATTGCGTCTCGGGTATCAATTCAGAAAAATTATTTATGGATTCTATTTCTATAAGTGCCTGTTGTAGCTTGTTCAGTACCTCATATCTGCTAGCGTACTCATAAATCCGGTACACAGGATTGATGACTAATAGGCCACGACCTGGTCTGAATCCATTTAGGATCGATTCGTGAACATATAAATTAGCAGACCTAAATGCCTCAATCAATCCGAAGCCTCTGGCAAGGAAAGCTGTAAGTGCTGCCGAAAAATTACAACCTGAACCATGTATAGGGGGTACTTTTATTCTACGGTTTGATATTCTAACGATGTTGCCGTTATTAATACAAAGAATATCGGTAGCATGTTTGCTATTCGCATGACCTCCTTTTATTACGACATTTTTTGGACCAAGCTTTCTTATTATTTTGGCAGCATTTATGGAGTCCTGCACTGTTTTAATTTGCAAATCTGTCAATCTTTCTGCCTCCATTAAGTTAGGGGTAATAACAGTTGAAATGGGAATAAGATAAGATTTGAAGTGTTCAAATGCATTATCATCAATAAGTTTGGAGCCCGTAGCAGAAGCTAAGATTGGGTCTAGTACTATCGGGGCCTTGCATCCTCGTAGTGCTTTGTATACAGTCTGTACCGCTGCTTTGCTGTGAACCATTCCTATCTTAACGGCGTCGAGATGCATATCACTCGTAATCGCTTCGATCTGTTTTCCAATAATTTCCGGGCTCATATCAAAAATTTCCGAAACTTCGCTGGTGTTCTGAGCCGTAATTGCAGTGATTGCTGTGCATCCATAAACACCTAGCGCTGAAAACGACTTTAGATCTGCCTGTATGCCGGCACCTGCAGCGGAGTCACTACCTGCTACTGACAATGCAATTTTGAACAACCAATTCTATTTACAAGATAAGAGTTATTCAGTCTATCGTATATCCATAGATAGCTGAATGTACAAATATATTTTGAAAGCAAAAAGCACCGGTCCTTATAGATACTAATTTATCCGAAATTAAATGTCAGCTCCTGTAGTTTAAGCAGAGCATAATTCGTCATGAGTGAAACTCGGTTTAAAAGATTCTAATTTTTTTCCCAACTAGGATCGCGTTTAGTATTCTTCTTCCATATTCTGAACGCTTATCAATTTTTATTCTCGCTTTCTTGCCCACCTGGCTGTTTAAAATGAACTCGTCCTCAATATAAACATCGACTTTTCTAGAGATTGATTCCTCGCCGACTGCTATAACTATAGCCGGCCCAGATTCACTAATATCAAAATTTATTTCCTCACCTAATACAGGACTTTTGCCTTCTACGTCGATTCTTAGGCCTAATGTCTTCTCGAGGTCTGTAACTGTAGAACCTCCTTTACCTATTAGCAAGGGCACAGCCTCTTTCTTGACCTTAATCTGCACCCTATCATCAGAAACGATTCTAATTTCAGCTTCTGAATCAAACCTTCTAATTATATCTCGAATTTTCGATTCGGCTAATTTCTTTATGGTATCATGCTCCCTTTTATTATTATTTATCTCGGAGGTCGGTACTACAACGTTCTCCTCACCGTAGGTGTATATCTCGTACTCAATGGCTCCAGTTTCGAAATCATGAACTTCCACCAAAGGTCTTGCCAAATCAGCTTCTGCCATTCCTGTAGGAACCTTAACTGTAAGGAATACTTCGTAAACCTTTGCGATGCTGCCATCTCTTACGAAAATGATCGTGTCCAAAATATGGGGTATCATTCCTAATTCGACCTTGCCTATAAATCTCTGAATCGCGTCCAGGGGGCTACTAGCATGAACAACACCAATCATTCCTACACCCGCAAGTCGTGCGTCCGTGAAGACCTCAAAATCCTGGGTTCTTCTAATCTCGTCAAATATCGTATAGTCAGGTCTAACAAGTAACAAAATGTCGACTGCTTTTTCGAAACTTCCTTCCAAGGGACCATATTGCGTCACTTCCTGCGGTACCTGTAGATCTCTAGGAGACTCGAAGGTTTTTACAATTTTTCTTCTTTGTAAATAAAATTCAGCAAGGCTACTTGCTAGAGTACTTTTTCCAGAACCAGGAGGACCTGATATTATTATCCCCTCTGCCTTCCCTGACAATCTTTCCATCAGCTTTGCAGAAGGACTATAGTCAGCTAGCAATAGCTTTACAACGGGTCGAACGATGGTAACTTCTAGTGCATCCGAAAAGGGAGGCCGAGTAATAGCAATCCGAAATCTGCCGAATTGAATTACTGTAGCGCCACTACGACTTATCTCAACTGATCCTGCTCTATCAATTCTTGAGGCTTCTGAAATTTCCTTGATGATATTTGCTATTTCGTCATAGGTACTCTTTTCATGTTTTAGTGGCAATAACTCGAAATTTCCCGGCTTGCCTCGTTTTGCCATTGGAGAGACTCCTTCCTTCAAATGAACACTCATCGTTCTTTCATCGAAGAACCGTTCAAATTCTAGATCTGACGTCTTTGTAACAGTTGCGATATGCAAGCACTTAATTCCTACTGTCTCTGCTGCTAGCGCTTGAACATAGTCTGCTGTAAGTAGTACGGCATCTTCCCGAATTGCGGTATCATTAATGATTGCATCTATCCTTCCATGTTTTGCCAATCGGATATCATCTAAACTAGGTCTACTACCTACAAATCTCAATGTGATTCTGTTTCGAGAGCAATGTTCTCTAATTTTTTTAATTTCAGTTAATCCCACGAAACCATGCTCCTTGTTCGTAGAGGCCTGTGATTGTAGCTCGTCTACAACTGCTTGTGGGATTATAATTTCAGTATTCTCCTTGATATCCCCAGACTCTATCATCTTTGAGACTTCACCATCCACTATAACGCTAGTATCTAGAACGAATCTTTCTAGGCTCAATTACTTGATGTTATATGTTGAGCGTCTAAAGTATTTTACTTAGGTATTGACGAACTAATTTAGCGAACTATACTAAATACGACACTATAATTTTCCGAAAAGTACTTTAAAAGAATCTTTTAGTTGTATAATAATGAAGCTTAAAGGCAAAGTTGCGGTAGTCACAGGGGCAGGGGGGGGTGTTGGTAAGGCTATTACAAAGAGGATTGCTAGTGAAGGAGGCAAGGTCGTTCTATTAGGGAGAGATAGGTCCAAACTGATAAAGGTTATAGGCGAAATTAAAGAGAAGAAAAACCTATTAGCAGTCAAAGCAGACATAACAAAAGAAGCAGAAGTACTAAACGGGATAGAACAGACCATTTCTACATTTGATACTATTGATATCTTAGTGAACAGTGCAGGGTTGCTTACTGATCCGACACCTTTTCATCTTACTACAGAAGACGAATGGATGTTGCTAATTAATACTAATCTTCTTGGGACTTTTAGGACCACCAAAGCTTTCCTCCCATTAATGATGAAAAATAGAGAGGGATGCATCATAAATATATCTTCAATACTAGGTATGCGTGCCATACCCAATGTCCCATTCTCAGTTTATGGAGTAACAAAAGCTGGTGTAATAATGTTCACAAAGAGTATTGCTGTAGAATACGGACAGTATGGGATACGTTGTAACTGTATTGCTCCTTCTACTATTCGAAGTCCCATTGTTGAACCGTATTTACAAGATGACCAAGCTCGCAAGATTCTTGAAGCGTCTTTTCCTCTACAAAATATAGGTGAGCCTGAAGACATATCCGGTGCAGTTTCTTATTTATGCTCCAAAGACGCAAGATGGATAACTGGAACCGTCATCACGGTGGACGGAGGGATTTCCGCAAGGCAATAGAGCAGGATCGGTCAGAGTAACTTAACTTTAAAGGTCAGACTGAGTAACTTGATTATGCGGTTATTTCCTTTTGAATCCGAGTTATATTCTTCTGAACTTCAGGAGCAATTTTCCTGGTTATAATTTCATGGAAATTATCTGTATCGGCATCAAGAGTAACCAGTATTACACAATATAGGTAGCTGTTGATATCGGTAATTGGAATAGTTGCGCGGATAAGCTTTGCATAATGAGAGCTAGCATAGCGAATTTTGCCCAGATGCTGCTCCCACCTAAGCCTAGTATATTGTCTCGTCGCGGCGGTGATTGCGTATTGTGCTCTTTGCTCCGGTGTTAGCAGAGCCCTTAGACCCTTCCGTTCAGCTATAGCCAACAGTTTTCCATCGCTATTGGCTATTCCTGCAAATCTTATGGAGGGGTCCAAAGACACCACTTTTTCACACAATTTCTGGAAAAAATGCTCTTTCATGTAAAAACAATGGATGACGTGGTATTTTTGATTTTTTCGCTAACATGACTTTTAATATTCGATTTCCATCATCACTATACTCAAACCACCATTATGTTAATGCCTCATGAAATGGAGAATATTATATATATAGATATAAAATACGAATTGTTGAGATCATATTCGGAACAGAGCTACAATCCAGTATTTTCAGATAAGTGATAGGAAAAATGACGTATAATCAAAGGGCCAGACTTGTAATTGAAAATCCCTATACCGTAGGAATCATAGGAGGGGGCCAGCTTGGTAAGATGATTTGTCAAGAGGCGAAACGAATGTCATTAGATATAATTGTTCTTGATCCCGACCCTTGCTGTCCTGCGTCGCGTGTCTGCAGTAAACAGATTATCGCTGATTTTACAGACGAGGCGGCTATTAAAAAACTTGCTAGTAGATCTGATGTGATTACATACGAGATAGAGCTTGCAAATTCGGCTGCATTGGCAAAGTTAAAGGCCGATAATTATACTGTCAATCCTTCACCCCAGACTCTTTATTTGATTCAAAATAAATTCAGACAAAAGTCGTTTCTTAGCAAAAATAAAATAGCCGTTCCGATGTTTCACCTAATCGAATCACCAGCTCATCTGAGCGAGCTATCTAACAAGTACAGTTATCCGCTTATGATGAAGGCATGTGAAGATTCGTATGACGGTCGGGGTAACTTCTTGTTAACATCGAGGGACAGGATACCGCAAGCATTATCTTACTTTAATGGAAAAGAGTGCATGTTGGAGGAATTATTACAATTAAAAAAAGAGATATCAGTCATGGTAGCAAGGAACAGTAAAGGTCAGATTGAGTCTTTTCCTGTAGCAGAAAATATTCACATTGATAATATTCTAGATACTACCATTGTTCCGGCAAGGATTAGCAACAAAGTTGCCATGATTGCGATGAAAATAGCAAAAAAGACTATAGCCGCTTTTGATGGAGCTGGGGTATTTGGAATTGAGATGTTTGTTACAGTAAATGAAAATGTGTTGGTCAACGAAATTTCTCCAAGACCGCATAACTCTGGTCACTATTCAATCGAGGCATGTTCAGTGTCACAATTTGAACAGCATTTGAGAGCGGTGCTCGATTTCCCGCTCTCAAGACCGGAATTGTTGTCTCCTGTTGTCATGGTAAACATACTAGGACCTGAAGATTATGTCGGTCCGTACATTGTAACGGGGCTGGAGGAACTATTTTCATTACCGGGTGTTAAAATTCATATTTATGGGAAAAAAATATCCAAACCGAAAAGAAAGTTGGGCCATATTACCGCGACGGCAAAACATTTAGAGCAAGCGCTGTCCAGAGCAGGCAAGGCAAGAAAGGCTATACAACTTGAGGCAAGCAGATGAAGAAAGAAGTTGGAAAGGTTTTAGTAGGCATCATTATGGGTAGCAATTCCGATCTTAACATCATGCGAGAGGCGGCAACGATATTAAATTCCTTTAGCGTTCCCAATGAACTTAAAGTGGTTTCTGCACACAGGACAGTAAAGAGAATGATCGAATACGCTACGCACGCTCATGAAAGAGGAATGAAGGTGATAATTGCTGGTGCTGGTGGCTCTGCTCACCTACCCGGCATGGTGGCTGCCATTACACCTCTTCCAGTAATAGGAGTACCCGTAAAAACATCAACTCTGAATGGCCTCGATTCCCTAATGTCAATTGTACAAATGCCCCCTGGGGTACCTGTTGCAACAGTAGCGATTAATGGAAGCAGAAATGCCGGGCTTCTAGCGTGTAGAATTCTAGGAATAAGATACTCAAGGATCGCTAAGCTGATGGATAAATTCAAGGGAGAAATGGAAGCAAGCATCTTGAAAAAGGCAGAAAACCTAGACAGGCTAGGATATGAAAGCTATGTCGATTCTAAAAGTACTTGATGATCAACTGTCTAAACATGTTGATGGGCCAGATACAAAATAATAACAATGATAATATTAAGAACCCATCATACCGGGTAATTTAATTGGTCGCCGATATTCCTTTGTGATATTGATCCCATGATCTGCAGTCACCGTTACAGTGCGCAGTTGAGTACCCTCTGGAGGAGATACAGGAAACTTTTGCCCGGGTAGTATTTCGATGATACTTTCGCTTTTGTTACCAAAATCAACTAGAATGTGTGTTAGCGGCAGCCTTCCAGTATTAGTTAGAATAATTCTCGAATTAACGAATAATGATTGCTCATCCTTCATAGCATCAACATCTAGAGAGTAATCTTGGGAAGGAACAGACGTTAAAATATATAGTACGATCAAAGTGGAAACAACTACCACAGTACCCACCACCATAATTATAATGGATCGCATGTTCAAAAAAGGAAGACATTATGGCTATTAACTTTTTGTGATTGCGAATAGAAATAGGTCCCTATGCCAAAACAAGATTAATGGTACGAAGTGCAATAACACTAGGAATAATGTCATTGTCTATTATCGAGAAGAATCAATCAATATGGAAATATCTTCATGTGGTCGATTGCGGAATAATATGTAAAAAATTATTTGGCCTGAATGCACTTATTACTCTTGGCCTTTCATTTGTGACCTCGATTTGAAGGTAGGCTTTATGCCTAAAGACGAATAGTCTCCCGTGGAGCAGGTAAAACAGAGCTCTTCCTCAGCAATTCCGATTGCTCTAGCCAAGGTAGAAGTATCGTTATAGATTATATGGTCTGCCCCGATTGTTTTCGAAACCTTTGATCCAATAACAAGATTGGATTTTTCATCTTTTGCCTCCTGATATGCCAACAGTTCAGCTTGCGATGGAAAATCTATGCCAGCATAGCAAGGATAACGAACGGGAGGATAAGTAATTATCATGCTAACTGTCCTAGCACCAGCGAGTTTTAATATCCTTGTTATAGCCGTGGAACTCGTACCTCGCACTATGCTATCATCAACTACCACAACATTTTTACCAGCGATCACGTCGCGAATCGGAAGTATACCACTTGTTATTTCCAGTCTGTTTTTTTGAAAAGGTTCTATAAAGCTTCGAAAGGAACCTTTCTTACTGTATCTATCCTTAAGCAATCCTTCTTCAAACGGTATAGACATTTCTTGAGCATAGCCTAAGGCCGCAGGCCGTGCAGAATCCGGTACAGGTATTACCACATCGCCTTCCTTAATTGGAAACCTTTTAGCTAGAAACTGTCCAATCCTCTTTCTGGCCGCGTAAATATTAACTTTTTCCATTATGCTGCTCGGGTGTGCAAAATACGTGTATTCAAAGGCGCAGTGAGCATGTGGCTTTTCATTCAAGAATTGCTCTGAGCTGACTCCATTGCCGTTAAACTTTAGTACTTCTCCTGGATCAACATCTCTTATCAGTTGTGCTGCCACTGCAGAGAAAGCGCAAGATTCAGAAGCTACAATATAGGTTTCGGTTTCTTTATGATATCCTAAAACTAGGGGCCTGAAGCCTTTAGTATCACGGGCAGCATAAACAGTTCCGTCATCTGTCAGGAATGTAAAGCAAAATGAACCTATCATTTCATCTTTTAAAATAGAGACAGCATCTGTTAAGTTGCCTTGGGTTTTCATGTGCATAACCAGACGTTGGGCAGCAATGAGGGTATCACTCATTGTCTGTGGAGTAAATGTACACCCGCCAACCATTGTAGACAATTCGTCTACATTAGCGATGGTACCGTTGTGAGCGACACATAGGTCCCTTACCTTGAGAGGCTGCGCGTTTTCTAGTGTGCTCCTGCCAAATGTAGAATATCGTACGTGTCCTATTGCAGCATGCGATCTATATTTTTTTATAATAGTTTGAAATTCGGATGCGGCTTCAGACACAAGTCCCAATTTTTTTAGAGGATTTTTTTTAGGAACAGCAATTCCCCATGATTCTTGCCCTCTATGCTGCAGCGCGCGTAATGAGTCAATAACAATGGGCAAGACATTGTGATTGCTAAGCGAAAATACTCCAACAACTCCACAGTTTTCATTAACCATTTATGTAGTCACAATTGAACCGTAGCATAAATACAAACTGGGCTCTATGATACCTATTTACCAAATACCTTGTAATAATTACTAGTCGAATTGACTAAAAAAGATTGCCGCCGTATTTCTACTGAGCCTGCGACGGATCGTCAAAACATTTCATTCCTAAAATTTTTCTTGTTAGAGTATCAAAATTAGCAAGGGGAAAGGCTTTTTCCAACAATTTAGAACATCGGGTAAATTACCGGTGATCCATGAGCCTATTTAGCACTTCAAAGCTCTGTATTAATTCTTTAACCGGGATATCTATTATGGTTTCATCTTTGCCTATTGTAAACCGGACACTGCTTTTCCCCTGAGTAGCATATCCGATATGAGCAAATATAACGGAATCGGTACGGCTGAGGGCCTTCTCTGCCAGAGCGGGTTGTCTTGTTCCAATTACATAACGAGAGTTTGTTTCTGAGAAGAGCAGGTTATCAACCGACGAACAGCGGTTAGGCACTTGGCCTAGATTCACCTCAAATCCTACCCCACCCTGAATTGCCATCTCCGCCAACGCAACTCCTAAACCTCCTTTAGAACAATCATGAGCGCAATTAACTAGCCCACGACGAATAAGTCTAGAGACAACATCCCCATTTGCTTTGTCAACTGAAAAATTTACATTCGGGACCTCGCCCCCAACTAGATGATGGTAATATTCGTAGTATTCGGAGCCTCCAAGCTCATTATCTGTTGAACCGATGATATAAATTGAATCCTGGGGTTTCAAAGCAGAGTCTGTGATCCATTCTTCTTTATCTATTAATCCAACGGCTCCTATAATTGGAGACGGTTTGATGGGCCCTTTTTGAGTCTCGTTGTAGAGGCTGACTTTCCCACCAATGACCGGTATTTTTGTGAAGGTACAATATTGCATCAGAGCTCTTACCGACTGCTTAAATCCCCAGAATACTTCCGGGTTCTCAGGAGCGCCAAATTGCAGATGATCTACTATGGCAATGGGCGCTCCTCCAGTACAAATTACGTTCCTACACGCTTCAGATAAACATCCCAATGTTCCTTGATAAGGATTCAAGTAACACTGCTTTGAATTCCCGTCAAGTTTCATTGAGACGTATTTTCCATTTTCTAGCTTGAGCACTGATGAATCTCCTTGGCCTGGCTTTATTACTGTCCTAATTCCAACTTCACTATCATATTGTTGATAAATCCACCCTTTGCTCGCAATGGTGGGGTTTGATAGCATTAATAATATCGCCCGATTTAGGTCTTTCGGGGTCTTGGGAGTTGCGAAGGACTTCTTTAGTCTTCTAAGGTATTGAGGATATTTCGTTTTTCTCTGTATGAGCGGCGCGTGGGATACTAAATATGAAGGCATATGGGCTAGGATTTTACCATTGAACCTGATTATTAGGTCATATCCTTCAATAACTTTGCCTATAATGGAATATTGAATCTCGTATTTATTTAGGATGGATTTTAGATTCTGTGATTCTAATTTATCGATGATGAAAAGCATTCTCTCCTGAGACTCTGAGATCATAATCTCAGAAGCTAACATACTCTTGTTGGTGACATGCAATGATTGTAATTCAACATCGAATCCCTTTCGAAGGTCTGAAGATGCTTCTGAGAGACAACAAGCTAGCCCGCCGCCGCCAAGATCTTTGAGTGCCTTTACACATCTCTTCTCTATAGCTTCAAGAGTAGCCTCGACTAATAATTTTTCCAGAAAGGGATCAGGTATTTGCACTGCCGATCTATCATCTGTTTCTAACTTGGTTGATGCAAAAGACGCGCCACGAATGCCATCTCTGCCTGTTGGGTTGCCCACTAGAACCAGCAGATCACCTACATCAGCGGCATTAGAAACTAATGCATCACGGCGAGCGAACCCTATTGCTGCAACATCTATAAGACAGTAATCTTCGAATGAGGAATCAAATTCTACTTCTCCGCCAACTGTAGGAACACCTACACAGTTGCCATAATCAGCAATACCACGCACAGCATTCCTCAGGAGCCACTTTGATCTGGAAGATGATTTTATATTGCCTGCATCTCCAATGATATGGCCGAAACGAAGTGCATCAAAGAGAGCTATAGGCCTCGTACCCATGGCGAGGATGTCCCTGATAACACCTCCGACACCTGTGGCTGCACCGCCATATGGCTCGATTGAGGAAGGATGATTATGACTCTCTATGTGAATGGTTAGCACATGGTCATTTCCCATATCTAGAACGCCAGCGTCGTATCCTGGCCCTCGGACAACTCGGCATCCCATACTGGGTAATAATTTGATAAATTTTTTGGACGACTTATACGAGCAATGTTCAGACCATTCGGCTCCTACAATATCTTTTTCAAGTTGGTTAGGAGTACGTCTCAACTCTCTTGTTAAGAATCTTAATTCTCTATCAGATAGTGTACTCATGACGGCATATCAATATTAATAGTACTCAAATTTCTTGCTTAAATAAGCAAGAAGCGAATGAAAAATTGTGACAGCTTCGTTAGAAGATCGGTCAGGCACTAGGATAGTTTCAGAAGCTCTCTCAGGGTGAGGCATAATGCCCAGCACATTGCCTTCTTCGTTGCTAACTCCAGCGATCAAACCTGATGAGCCATTTGGATCGTCCTCATGATATCTTAAGATTATCCGATTCTTATTAATAAGTTCCTTCATAATCTGGGTGTTTGCTAAATATCTACCTTCTCCATGCGCAATAGGAATTCTAATTTTCTGATTCTTCTGGAACTGACACGTAAATGGCGTCCTAATACTCAAGACCTCCACCGAGGTCCACCTGCATATAAAGCTTAGAGCTGAATTTGTCACTAATGCGCCCGGCAACAGTCCACATTCAATTAAGATTTGAAAACCGTTGCAGATGCCGAGTACCGGTAAGCCATCTCCCGCCATTCTTTTTATTTCAGCGATAATAGGACTTCGTGATGCTATCACTCCAGCGCGTAACCTGTCACCATAAGAGAAACCTCCTGGAATTATAATAGCATCATATTTGGCAACGCTTTTGGTGTGCCATACAAGCTCTGCATTGATATTTAAGACTCTAGTTAATACTGAATGAACATCACGATCACAGTTGGTTCCTGGGAATACTACAATTCCTATATTATTCATTTTATATGTATCGGTAAGAATATACTGCAAATATTAGTATTTTAGTTAAAACGTAATTCAGGAAACCAAAAGGATTGGGATTACTTAGCTTTTCATCGTATACTGCTAGAAATAGCTCATACTTCAACTAATTGGTAAATGATCAGACTGGGTTTCAAAGTTTTTATCCAGACATAGAAGAATAGCTGCATGGCTGAAGTTGTCCGAGATATAATGACAAAGGATGTTGTCACGATTGAGCACAATCAGACGGCGTTGAACGCAGCCGAACTAATGACTCAAAGAGGTATCAGCTCATTAATTGTTTTAAAGGAAAACAGGCCTGTAGGAATAATAACCGAGCGAGATTTCGTAAAAAAGATATGTGTCAAGGAACTCCAAGTATCACAAGTCAAAACTCGAGAACTAATGTCTAAGATTAGGACGTTTGCAGATGCGGACACACCGATTGAAATCGCAGTTCAACGAATGGCTAATCATAAGATCCGACGTTTGCCCATCATGGCAGATGGTAAGGTTATAGGTATGGTCACCGTTACTGACCTTGCCAAGCACTTGAGGAAAATATTATTGATTCAGGGAGCAATTAGCAGGAAGGATGATTCAGTATCGTAATTCCAGTCTCTCCAGTGTCAAGTATTCTGTTCTGACAATTCAAGCGAATTATTGTCCATAATTATATTAACAGGGAGGAGAGTTTGTGACGTCGTCGGGGCATAGGGTTTGTTCCTGTTTGAGCAAAATAGAATTGTTCTGCCGACAGTCGCTCTAATATCGATGACATAAATGCACACTAGGTAGAACTGCGAGTTACTTTCACCTTGCAGTTGCTTACTACAGAATTATATATGCGTAAATCTTCACATAGCTTTTGAACAAGTTTTTGTGCTTGCATTCTAGACTTTTCAGTGACTGTTATTCTTAGGGTCTTTGCTGAGCGTACTTTTATGATGTTATTATATCCACCCTTTGTGATGAGATCACGCAAAATTGTTTCTCCCTCTGGGTCTCTTAAGTAAGGTTTGTTTTCAATCGTAACCAGAGCTGTGAAGTTAAAAGTGTTTTTTTTGTTTGTGGTCATCTCCATAAAACCTAACATAAGAATAGACTTAAAGAGATTGAGAAAATCGCTGGCGAAGGTATTAATTACGTTTGCTGACGTTGCTCTCATCATAATTAGGATGGTCATGTAGCTCAGCTTGGTGAGAGCGAAGGTTTTGTAAACCTTAGGTCGTGGGTCCGAATCCCACCATGACCTCTAAATGTCGTGGTAGACCCCAAGACGTATAATTGGGGTAAATCGTATTAGTTCCTTTGTGAGGCTAATTCGGAAAGGAAAAGTTAAGGACATATACGAGTTGCAAAATAGTAATCTTTTGTTTCATTTTACAGATCGGATATCTGCATTCGATGTAGAGATGGATACGCCAATCCCTGGAAAAGGCGAGATTCTTTGCAAATTCGCCGAGTTCTGGTTTAGTGCTCTCGGTACTAATAACCACATGATAAAAACTCATGACAAAGACAAATTAGAGGTAAAGAGAATGGATATGATACCTATCGAATGTGTTGTCCGAGGATTTTTGTACGGGGGTCTGTTAGAGAGATATAAGCGGAACGAAACGAGCCTTAGTCTACCTACGTCTTTCGAACCTACACAGGCGGCCAAATTACCTGTGCCGATATTCGATCCTACCACAAAATCTCAAAACCACGACAGGCCTGTATCAGAGCAAGAAATCATTGGATCCGGAATATTATCTGAGCGAGATTTTGAGTACATGAAAGAAGCTTCGCTTTCTCTATATTGCAAAATGAGTGAAGTAGTAGAAAAAGCCGGCTTCATCCTCGCAGATGTAAAATTTGAATTCGGTCGAGATCTTGAAACTACTGAGATATTGTTAGGTGATTCACTTGGCCCTGACGAATTTCGCCTTTGGTTAAAGGACGATTATGGCCCGGGAAGAGCACAAAAAAGCTATGATAAACAACTACTTAGGGATTGGTTAGCGGAGACAGGATTCAAGGATATTCTAATGAATGATGATAAGATAGGAAAGAAATATCCTCAGCCGCGGTTACCTGCGAGTCTTGTAGCTGATCTAGTTAGCAGATATTGTTTGGCTTACGAAAAAATTAGCGGCAGTAGGTTATGAAATGACAATGCTGATGAAAATCTTGGACAAGCTTCACAATCCAGAGGACTCTAAAAGCAGGATATTAGAACAAATACCGACAAACCAATCGAAGAGCAAACTATTCTATTCCAATCCTGAGCACCGCCTTGGTTGTTGAATCACGTAACAGCTCAACCACATCTCTTGGAATATCAGAAGAAGCTTTGTCACAGCAAATAGAAAGAGTCCGTGGACACATATAATTCGTTTTCCGTATGACAATGTCTTGATTATCCAACAATGAAAGCCGACTGCTTCCAAGGCTACGAAATTCAACTTCTAGATTCTGAACAAAAAGTTGTAACCTTATCACCGAGCCATCTTCCATTATCATCTTTTTCAATGTAACGTCCAGATCGCAGCACGACTTGTCCGCATTGACGCCAAGAATACAATCCCCTCGTATCGTAAGATACTTGCTCTTCGTAATTTCAATAGCCCGGCTGTGGTCACACCTTACGTTCCGGTGCCCGTAAAAAACAATTTCATCCTCCTTCATTGTGATCCAGTCATTTTGTGGTTCTAGACGTTATCTGAACAAAAAGATAAAGGTAAATTTAAATTAAACGTAACGAAGTAGTAAAAAATGAATTGTTACCAGCAGCAGCAGGTTATGACCGAGCAATAACTGTATTTTCTCCAGACGGTAGACTTTATCAAGTCGAGTATGCGATCGAAACTGTTAGGAGAGGGACTTTAGCTATTGGAATAAAAAGCAGGGATGGAGTTATATTAGCAGTGGAAGAAAAGGCAAGAAAATTACAAATTTCCAATGTTACACAGAAAATCTTCCAAGTAGACGACCACATAGGGGTAGCAGCAGCTGGATACATCCCAGATGCGCGAACACAGGTGGACCATGCTAGATTTTTTGCACAGAGTAATCGACTCATCTATGATGAGCCTGTTGACGTAGAGGGAGTAGCAAAGAACATGGCTGATATGGCCCAACAATTTACCCAATATGCTGGAGTTAGGCCATTTGGTGTTGCCCTGATCCTAGCAGGAGTTGACAAAAGTGGAGCATCGCTCTATTTAACTGACCCCAGTGGGACGTACATAGGTTATGATGCTGTAGCAATAGGAGCAGGCAGTGATCAAGTGACCGAATTCTTAGAAAAAAGCTATAAGGAAAACATATCCATGGACGAAGGGGGAGCTTTGGCCATCGAATCAATATATCTCGTGAGTGAGGAAAAAAGTGGCACCAGGCATGTAAAAATGGCAATAATCAACAATGATACCAAAACTATGAGAAGAGTTGAAGAAGAAGAAATCGAAAAATATGCTGCACTGGCTAAAGATAGGCAAACCCAGAGAACCCCATAAAAATCGAGAATAAGCCTTGCCAAAAGGCATATAATTGACAGATTTAAATTATCTTGTCTCAAACCCTTTCTAAATGACCGTGAAAATTGGGGGTAGAGCTCCCAATCTTAAGATATCTGAATGGGTACAAGGGATCCCTACTAATATCGAGAACGAAAAGGGAAATGTGATCGTGGTGGAGGTCTTCCAAGTGAATTGCCCCGGATGTTTTATTTATGGGATACCGGAGGCAATAGATATCTACACAAAATTCGCTGGAAAAGACGTTAAGGTGCTAGGACTTGCTACCGCGTTCGAGGACTTTGACAAGAATACCCTAGAGAATCTTAAATTACTACTGACCGATGGACAAGTAATCGGAGAAACTCAAGCCAGCCTACAGCAATATGGTCGACTCAAAGAAGGTGATCGATTGTCTTATCGAATTCCCTTTCCAGTCGCTATGGATTTGCTAATTAAACAAAAAAACGATGCTTTGACTGAGAGCAAAATTTTAGACTTTGTTGAGTCAAACGTTCCTGACTTTCGCACATATAATGAAAGTGAGAGAAAACTTTTGCTTCTAAAAGTTCGGCAATATCTCCAAGCCAAGCATTATTCAGCACGGACTTTTGAAGAATATGGCTTACGTGGAACACCTTCTAGTGTAGTTATAGACAGAAAAGGATTGCTTCGTCAAGTTAGTTTTGGGGCAGACGGATCACTTCATTCGACAATTGAAAACTTGCTGTCAGAATCAGAATAGATGATCGAGTCGTTCAACTTAGCGATTGCAATTCCTGATTCAGCACTTTCAGATGAGATGACTAAAAGAGACAAAACTATTAAAGTTTCACAGTTCGCCAGAGCATGCTCGATTTTTAGAGTAAATCAAATCTACATTTACCATGATGATACTTCGCCACCACGATCGAATGATTATCATCTATTAAAGACCTTGCTATGTTACCTAGACACGCCGCAATATCTTAGAAAACAGCTGTTTCCTCATATGAAAGAGCTCGAATTTGCTGGTATTCTTCATCCACTAAAATCACCACATCACAAGCAACGTCAGGATGCAAAAGATATTAAGATAGGCGATATTAGAGTTGGAGTTATAGTAGACATCAAGGGGTCTTTATATGTAAATGCTGGATTAGAACCCCTTGTCAAGTTCATTGGCCCTGGTGTTGTAGGTCAAAAAGTAAATATCAAAATTACATCAATCTATCCAATCTTGCAAGCAACCGAGGCTGACGAAAAAGATATCAAAGGCATTTACTGGGGATATAAGGTAAATGCAGTTCCAAGCTTGCTTACATTGTTAAAACGAATTAATGATTCTGAAATTGTTATCACCTCTAGGAAGGGTTCATGTCTAAGTAGTATTGAACCTAAATTCGTTGAGCGCATGAAGTCTACACAGAGACTGCTGGTGATATTCGGCTCTCCTCAAAGAGGCATACCTGAAATGTTAACTCGAACGGGTTATGATAAAGACAAATATGGATTTATGATTAACATGTTTCCCTTCCAAGGAACTGCGACTGTCAGATTAGAAGAGGCAATGCTTGGTACGTTGGCGATTGTCAACCATATAGTAAATCGATAATAGGATTATCCAAGAATATGAGCAAATAGCCATCGAGATCTGCGTTGAAAAAAGCAACCTTAATGCGCTTGATAATAAATTTATTAAAGGGTTAATTCGTGTTTTGCTTTATAAATGGGTCATCGGAAATATAGCGCACCACGCAGAGGGAGTATAGCCTTTAGACCGAGAGCCAGAGCCAAAAGTCTCGAGGCTAGGATTAGGACATGGCCGAATCCGGTTGAAGAGAAACAGATCACCTTCCTTGGTTTCGCTGGCTTTAAGGCAGGCGGAATAAGCGTTCTAACGATTGACGATAGAGAGAAAACACCGAACTTTGGTAAGCATCTTCTCAATTCGTCTACTGTTATTGTAACTCCTCCTATGAAAATAGTTGGTATTCGTGGCTACCACGAAGATATCTATGGCAAACATGCTATCTTTGATATTCAGTCAAAAGATCTGCCGAAAGAACTTTCACGAAAGTTTTCAAGTAATGATAAAAATGATGCAATTAAGAAGGCTGAATCTGATCTAGCTAAGACAAGCTTTATTGTTGCCGTAGCTGCAATCCTACCCAACGATGCGAATCTTTCACAAAAAAAACCATTCGTATTTGAAATCCCGGTTTCAGCTAAAGATAACACAACATCTTATAACTATTTAAAAGATCATCTAGGAAAGGAGGTAAGAATTGGAGAAGTCTTTGCGCAGGGACAATATATTGATGTCTCTGGTATAACTAGGGGAAAAGGAGTTGAAGGACCAATCACACGATTTGGCGTGAAGAGAAAGCAACATAAATCTAGGAAGAGTGTTCGCGCTGTTGGAACCTTAGGTCCAATTTCACCTGCAGTGGTAATGTACACTGTTCCAAGACAAGGCCAAAGAGGTTTTCATCAGAGAACTGAGTATAACAAAAGGATATTACTGATGGCTAGTTCAGCAAAAGACACACAAGATACTATTAATCCTTCTGGGGGATTCAAGCATTTCGGAGTGGTAAGGGGAGATTACATTATAGTTAGGGGATCTATACCGGGTGTTCCAAAAAGGCTTGTCAAAATGAGGCAAGCTATTAGATCTAATCAAAGAAAAGTTATTGAACCGAAGGTCGTAGAGGTTTTGGTTCAGTGAGCAGAAAAACATCAGTATTTGGAATTGATGGAAAAGAATACGAATCAGTTGAATTGCCCAGAATTTTTGAAACGCCGTTTAGACCGGACGTCATCCACAAAGCATATGTAAATCTATTGTCGCATTCTTTTCAGGTGCAGGGACGTTATCCATTAGCCGGTGAGGTAGTAAGTGCCGAGTCACGTAATACTGGATTAGGAATAGCTAGAATTGCAAGAGCCAAAGGAGAGGGTTTTGTAAGAGCAGGACAGGCTGCTGGAGTAGCTGGTGTTAGGCACGGTAGAGTAGCTCATCCCCCAGAATCGAAAAAGCGTATCTATAAGAAAATTAATAAAAAGGAAAAGAAGTTAGCCCTGTGTTCAGCTATAGCTGCAACCACAAGACGAGATCTGGTTGAAAGGCGAGGACATGATGTGGGAAAAATATCGAATTTTCCGGTTATTGTTTCCAATGAAATTGAATCGATCTCAGGAACAAAGAGCTTCTACAGAATACTAGAATCTCTGGGAATTGGTCCGGATTTGCTACGCGCTAACTTATTAAGAAATAAGGGATCTCGGCGAACAAAGCGTAAGGGAACTCATGGAAGGTCTGGAATTAGCGCGCTATTAGTTGTCGGAAAGGATAACAAGATACAGGTATTATCCAAATCAATCCCCGGGGTCGATATCAAGTCAGTTCAAAATTTAAGCGTACTAGACTTCGTTCCAGGTTCAAAGCCGATAAGGTTGACTATATTCTCAGAAAATGCACTTATCGAATTGAAGAACACAAAAGCTCCCATAAATATTATCGAGGGGATGATAAGTAGCAATTGAACATGAAAATTAATTCGAAGAAAACAAATGCCCAAATGAGTGTCGAGCAAGCGAGGTCGTTAATTATTAAGCCTTACATCACGGAAAAAACATTCAATATGATAGAAAGAGAAAATACCTTGACGTTTATCGTCGCAGAAAGAGCTACAAAAAACCAAATCAGAGAAGCATTGGCCATGCTATACGAATCTCAGGTGATTGAGGTGAACACGTCAAGAACATCTCAGGGAAAAAAGGCACATATGAAGTTCAAAGAACCCGAAGGAGCCAGGAATCTCGCCACAACTTTAGGTCTCGTTTAATATGATAGAGTGTTTAGCTGTCCTAGTTAGATTTAAAAGTAGTGTCATCGATCGGAGTGGGTGAGATCCTTGGTACGAGAATTCCGGTTCAAGGGGTATTCTCCTGAACAATTGAAAAGACTATCGATAGAAGCTCTTCTACCTCTTTTGAATTCTAGACAAAGGAGATCGTTAGATAAGAGAGTAGGAAAGTATATGAATGACAACAAGAGAAAGTTGCGCGAGCAAATAAAACTAGCATACGAGGGAAAATTAAAGGGTGAACTAAAAACTCATCTAAGAGATATGATTATTTTACCTGATATGGTCGGATTGAATTTTAGGGTTCACAATGGGAAAGAATTTGCCCCTGTCTCTGTCAGACCGGAAATGGTAGGGCACTATCTAGGAGAATATGCCATTACAAACAGGAGAGTTCAACATGGAGCACCCGGAGTTGGCTCTTCAAGATCCAGTCTATACGTTCCCTTAAAGTGATCTAATGTGACTGGTTATTCATATTCATACGAGCACTTCGACAAGACGAGGCAAGTTAGAGCTGCAATCCGAGAAAAATCTATTTCTCACAAACATGCCAGGGAAATTGCAATTGCTCTAAGGGGAATGTCAATTGAAAGGACAAGGGTTTTTTTGGAGGATGTCATTGCAAGAAAAATTGCGGTTCCATTCAGGAGGCATAATAATGAAGTGGCTCATAGATCAAATATCCAAGATGGTTTTTTTGCTGGAAGATTCCCACAAAAAACAGCAAAAGAGATTCTAAAGCTTCTTGACAATCTAGAGTCCAACGCGGAGTACAAGGGAATGGATTTGGAAAGGCTGCGCATTGTCAGTGCTGTGGTGCATAAAGGAACAAAACTTGAACGATTTACACCAAGGGCCATGGGCCGAACTAGTCCGAAGTTTGACACTTTAGTCCATGTAGAATTAGTTGCACAAGAAGGCGGATCCTGATCATGAGTGCAATAAAGAATGTAATGAAGAATAACTACCGCAACTTAGAGCTTAACGAATTCCTATCTGCTGCACTTAGTGATGCTGGATACGGAGGGGTGGATGTTCAAAAAACTCCCATCGGTACACGGATAACACTATATGTAACACGACCAGGTCTAGTTATCGGGAGAAAAGGTTCAGGAATCAGAGATCTTACTACAAAATTGGAGGAAAAATTTGGCTTGTCAAATCCACAGATCTCGGTTCAAGAAGTTCCAGTTCCCGAACTGAATCCAAAGATAATGTCCAAGAGGATTGCACAACTAATTGAACGAGGCACTGCGTTTAGAAGAGCCTCGCTTTGGACTATCAATACAATTATGAACGCCAATGCTCTAGGCGTGGAAGTATCAATATCCGGGAAGCTCCGAAGTGAACGAGCTCATTTCGAAAAACATTCAGCAGGTATTATTCCGAAGAGCGGCGATGTTGCTGAAAGAACTGTGAGTAGAGGCGTAACTCATGTGCTAACTAAAATGGGCCTGATGGGAATACAATTGAAAATTGCCCTAAAGAACGGTGTCCCTCAAGAATTCGAATTATC
This sequence comes from Candidatus Nitrosopolaris sp., assembly GCA_036519475.1. GTDB lineage: Archaea > Thermoproteota > Nitrososphaeria > Nitrososphaerales > Nitrososphaeraceae > DATDLD01. The sequence continues at coordinate 28,079 of DATDLD010000185.1, forward strand.
TTCTTCTGATAATGAAATCGCAAATCCAAACGTATCTGCAACTACAGAGGAATCATCGACTTCGATTTCCCCTCCTGATGACGCATTGCACAAACCTACGGAAAACGAAAAAACAGTAGCGGCAGGAGGCAATGCAAATGGCCAGAGTTAAATTAAAGACTTTAAGAGAAATGAACGACAACGACCTTTCAGAAAAGCTATCTGAATTAAACGCAGATCTAGCTAAGCTTAGAGCGGAAGCTGCTAAAGGTACCTTAAAGAAGCAAACAGGTAACATTAGGTGGATACGTAGAGACATCGCGAGGATACTAACTATCCTTAAGGAAAAGAAGGCCAAATAAATGACCATTCCAGAAAGCATTTTGGCACAAGAAATTGTAGGGCTAAAAGCTGAAATAAGATACAATGTCGGTAAAAAAAAAATTGTATATGGCAGGATTGTATTTGAAACAAAAAACATGATCACTATCAAAACAAAATCTGGTGTAAAAAAAATCGCAAAGGGAGTATCGACTCGGATAAAACTCTATAACCCGTCAGGCGCTTGCTTTATAAGTGGTGCAGCTTTGATAGGAAGACCAGAGGATCGCGTGTCACGCATAATGAGTTGATGGTATTTGGTTAGAAACATTGGTATTTCTGTTGCGCCCCCGAGAAGGTCATGCAACGACAAGATTTGTCCTTTTCATGGAAAGCTCTCGGTACGAGGAAAAATGATCTCAGGCATCGTAGTCAGCGCTAAAGCTACAAAAATGGTGGTCGTGGCAAGAGAATATCCTCGACCAGTGAAAAAATACAAGAGATATGAGAGGAGTAGATCAAAAATCCATGCATATGCACCTGAATGCATAGATGTTAACGAGGGTCAAGATGTTAAAATCGCAGAATGCAGGCCATTATCTAAAACGGTTTCTTTTGTCGTTATCGAGGTGATAAAGAAGGATGTCAGCTAAGACCAGAGCCGTTTCTGCCAAGGGTGTTGAGGAATTTCGCCCATATATTACTAGGGTACTTCCTGTTACAGCAGAACTAACTTGTGCTGATAATACTGGAGCAAAAATCTTGAGGATTGCACAGGTCCATAAGATTAAGGGAAGACATTCTAGATTACCCGCTTCTGCGGTAGGAGACTTCGTCACTGTAACCGTTAAAAAAGGTCCAGCTGAGCTACGCAAACAGATATTTGGTGCTGTCATAATTAGACAGAAATACCCAATAAGAAGGCTGAATGGAATTCGCCTAACCTTTGAGGACAATGCTGCTGTACTAGTCTCTCCGGAAGGTGAGATTAAAGGAACTGACATTAAGGGACCGGTAGCAGCAGAAGCTGCAGAAAAATGGCCGAGAATAGCTAATTTGGCCCCTCTAATAATTTAGGAGTAGTAATAGATTAAATTGAAAAATATTAATCCGACTTTTTTACACGTTGCTAAACATGTATTGGATTCTATGGTGGCGTCTACACTAAATGATAGTCTACGCCAAAGATACAAGACAAGGAATACTAGGGTAATAAAAGGAGATTCGGTCAGGGTAATGCGAGGTGAATATTCTGGAATTGAAGGAAAGGTGGAAAAGGTTAATACCGCCAGAGCAACGTTATCAATAGAAGGTATACAGAGAGAAAAGATCCGAGGCGGTAATGTTAAAGTTCAAATCCACGCTTCGAACGTGATGATTACCACGTTAAATTTAGATGATAAATATAGACAGACTAAATTGGAGAGATTGGCTGAAGTTGGAAACAAGGCGGTGAAAAGAGAATCGGCAAAAAGGAAGAAGAGGGTAACGACAAAAAAAGAACTCGTAAAAGAGGGTGAGGATTAATGGGAAGTAAAGGTGGGGACACTAGGATAAAAAGGCAGAAGGCACCTACATTTTGGAAGATCAAGAGAAAAGAAGGTCAATTCATACTGGGTGTCAGAGCTGGATCGCACCGTAAAGACAGATCCTATCCTCTAGGGATCGTACTAAGGGATGTGCTTAAGATTGCTACTACAATGCAGGAAGCAAAAGCGATTGTTAATCAAGGAAATGTAAAAGTGGACGGGGAAATTATTACCGATGTTAATAGGCCAGTAGGTTTGATGGATATTGTAGAACTAGTTCCATCAAGCCAGTTTTACCGTTTCATTCCAAAGGCCTCACAAATTTTAGCCCCACTGCCAATAATCAATGGCGACCATCAATTGAAAGCACTGAAAATCACAAGCAAGACGATTATAAAGGGCAGTAAGGTTCAATATGGGTTTCACGACGGTAGGAATCTTATTAGCGATCAGAATTTCGAAGTAGGTGATACTTGTGTTCTAGACGTTACTGATTGTAAAATTAAGGATCATATTAAATTCGAAAAAGGATGTATGGTCCTTGTCACAAGAGGAGAGAACTGTGGTATTTTAGGAAAGGTGGAAGACATCAGAGATGGTATCTTTTCGCTCCCAAAGCGGACTATAATATCATTTAATGATCGGTCCGTCGAACTGCCATTTGAGATTGCCATTGCAATAGGTCGAGATAGGACTGCAATTAAGGTGAGCTAATATTTGAGTTCTGATGATCAATTAATTCAACCAATGAAAAAAATCAGTGTAGCCAAGGTGGTCGTAAACATAGGCGTTGGAAAATCAGGCGAGCCGTTGGAGAGGGCCAAAAATGCTTTAAATGAAATAACAGGTCAACAACCGAGCGTACGAGGAGCCAGAGACAACATAAGGGATTTTGCAATCCATAAAGGAGAACCAATCGCTGCAATTGTAACACTTAGAAGAGAGAGAGCTATTGAATTTATGAAACGATCAATTGCTGCGAAGAGAAATATGATTAAAGCATCATCCTTTGATGAATTTGGAAATGTATCTTTAGGAATTCACGAACATATAGATATACCTGGCACAAAATATAATCCCGATATAGGCATAGTGGGGATGGATGTGAGTATTGCATTGACACGACCAGGGTACAGTATTGCTAAGAAACGAAACAAGGTGCGGATTGGTAAGAAACATAGAATAACGAAAAAGGATTCTATTGAATTCTTCGAGAAACAATTCGGGGTCCAAATAATCTAATGCCAAAACCTAGAGATTATGCCATAACTGGAAGAAAACAACTGCCCCATGGCAAAGGCAATAGATGGTGCAAACGATGTGGTTCATATACAGGGTTAATACAACAATACAATTTGATGTTATGTAGGCAGTGTTTTAGAGAAGTAGCAGTGAGTTTGGGTTTTAATAAATATGAATAGGATGGTCGATCTGTAATAATGCCTGCTCTAAACGTATTATCGAATCTGTTCACGACTCTTTACAACAATGAATCGAGAAGAAAAAATGAATGTATCGTATTCCCGGCATCTAGGTTCTCGAGCGATATTTTACGGGTGATGCAAAAGCATCGTTACGTTGGAGAGTTTGAACAAATTGACGACGGAAGAATGGGAAAATTCAGAGTCCAGCTAATAGCAAGGATTAATAAATGTGGCATAATCACTCCCAGATTCAGCGTAAAAAAAGACAGCTATCTTTCATGGGAGAGACAATTCCTTCCAGCATATAGCATGGGTATACTAATAGTATCAACAAGTTCCGGCATAATGTCTCATCATGACGCCCAAGTTAAGAAAGCAGGAGGAGTGCTGATTGGCTACGCTTACTAGAGAAGAAATCGTTGCCGAGATTGAGATTCCAGAACATATTACAGCAACTTTGGAGAATAACATGATTATCATCAAAGGCAAACTTGGAACCTTGAAAAAGGATATAAGAAAACTACCTGCCACAATTAAGGTAGATGGAACAAGAATAATAATAAAACCCTATGGGACAAGAAAGAAAGACCTTGCTATCACTAATACAGCACGAACTATCTTTGGGAATATGATTAAAGGCGTAGAAAATGGATTTACCTATAGGTTAAAGATAGTTTTTGCACACTTTCCTATTGCAGTTAAGACAATAGGGAGAGACGTGCACGTGCAAAACTTCTTTGGTGAGAGGTCAGCCAGGGTTTCGCATATTGTAGGCGATAAAACAAAAGTAATTGTAAGTGGAGAAGATGTTGTTGTCCAAGGTCCTAGTTTGGAGGATGTTTCTCAAACTGCAGCAAACATTGAATCTTCTACAAAGATAAAGGGCAAGGATCAAAGAGTCTTTTTGGACGGGTTGTATATTTATGCACGAGAAAACGGACTAAATAATTAAAAAGGTGTGTATAGATGTACCGATCTAATTAGGGTATAAAGTGCCAAATAACCGAGCTTAAAGACAAGACATAGCGGATTTCAGTATACACAATTTCTTATCGTACTTATATTTCTTAACTCGAAATTTGAAAGATCGGAAAAAGGTAAGTCTCATGACTTCATCTCCCTTTCTACATTTCTAATCTCAATCATAACATTTATTTTGTCCTTAAATTTGCTGTATACTGCGCCGCTGTAGCTCAGCATGGTAGAGCAAATCCATTGGCTTTCTTATGCTTTGGAGCTTAGCTGGCTGTTAACCAGTGGGTCATCAGTTCGAGTCTGATCAGCGGCGCTATTTACATATTATTTATCAACAAGAGGTGATAGTGAGTTATCTAAAACTAATGATATGTTTTTAGATAGCTGTCCTGAAGACTCTGGTCGTTATTCAGAGATATTGTGGAATATCAGTATTAAAATGATATTATATCTAAAGCAATTGCATCTGCAAGCAAATCTATATGGCGACTGGCAACGATGTATCCATTCTTAATTTCACTAGGAGCAACCCATCTATTCGTGGATGAAAAAAGCCTCTCTCTTTTCATCCTACTTTCGATATCTTCTATGTCCATTTCTTTCTCTTCTATTTCTTCCGTATCTGAATGCTTGATTGTTAATAGTACTTTTTTGATCAAGATCCTTTGGCCGTATCTCTGTGAAAAGTCTCTAGCGCCTTCGTCTATCTCCATTAGTTTTATCCTTAACTGAACCTTGTTCAAAGCATCTCTACTCGTAAGCAGTCGATCATCAACAAATCTGTCATAGCTCATGAATATTATGTGAAACTTATAGTAGAATTGAACTATATGAATTAAGCTATCCTG
>DATDLD010000186.1:0-4046 GCA_036519475.1 Candidatus Nitrosopolaris sp.
CCTCCAAGGCTCGCAATTACAGGAAGATGACCTAAAGGGTGATTCCATGGCGAAAGTCCAGTTATAGGTTTGTGTATAGGTACAAGAGTGAGCATCCATAATACAAAACCATAAGATATCCCTAGCAAATATACAGGGACAGTGCCGATATTTAAAAATTCAAATAAGGAGATAATAAATGGATATGCTATACCCGCAAGTGCACCATTTAGAAAATGAAGGGAAAAGACCGCTTTAAAATGAACTTTATTGCTATTTTGAATATTGAGGAACCGTCTACTTAGGATCTGGTTTTCATGCCATTCGAAAACTCCATGAAGACCCCATTTCTTCCAAGATGGAATTTCAGTCAACGTCATTACGATAGTAGCAACAATACCACTTAGGAAACCAGTTAACACAAAATTCAGCAAATACAAATCTTTGAGATATCAGGTAAATTCTAACGGTGATTTATACTAAATGATATATTCGTTAAAACATCGAATTTTTGGTATAGGTTCCATTATCGTCTCTCTGTTCACCACACTGATGTCCTTGTAATGCTCGTATCCTCTTTTAATTTCAGGAATAATAGGAAACAAATAATATTCCATCAACTATTGTAACGAACTTCACATTATTATGATTATCAGTTATGACTGTACATGATGGGCAAAATGATTATATTTCCTTAGTCTGTCTTCTTCTTCTACTACTCTCATCATACTCCAATCATATTTTCATCATTATCAGCAGTTTTGAATTTTGTTGTTTTTAGTGTACAAGAATATCGGTGCTTCGCATACAAAACGAATGGCATCTCTAACTACCGTAGGATTGCCGAGTAAATCCTGTTTTTTTATCTTCTTTATTTCAAATCAACATATTGTATATCTTAATAGCAGCAAACCACATTTTCTTTGTAGGTGTTATAGATCAGAGTATGTATCGATAAATCTTCTACAATAGTAAACTATATATTCAATACACATTTTTGTTTTGAAACTCTCAATATTTTGGTAAGTTATTTGATAGAATCCAGCTACTATGTATAAAGACAACAGGCTAGTTTTATGTGTGGGACTAACCATATCGTTAGTTTTGTTGTATTTATTCTATACTAGCCAGCAATCATACAATAATGCTGGCTTTGATAGCAACTCCTTTTTCTGTATAATGTTACTTGGTCTACTAATCCTAATCTGCATAAAGAGAAAAAAAAGGATGCGAATAGCTATAGGGACAATACTTGGTTTAATGAGTTATTTAACTTGGTTTTCGATTGCGCCATTGACTGTATATAATAGTAACATACTTCCAGCCGAACAAAGAATTGCTGCAGTACTGTTATGGTGTTTTGCTCTTCTAGTATTAATTTCAAAATCTACTAAAGCCGGAAAGAGGAAACAATTCCCACAACTAGTTAAAAGAAAAGTCATCCACAAGCAAAAAAATAGATGTGCAACTTGCAAAAGAAAGCTAGGACCTTACGGCCAAGATTTTCATCATGCTAATGGCGATAGGTCAGATAACAGATATTCAAATTGTAGGGCATTATGTATTCCTTGTCATAGAAGAAAACACGCACACTAATCTCATACAGTTAGAAGGTCACTAGCACTAGATACCAGAGACAAATGAAGGGTGATGCCCATATCCCAGCTGTTAGATCAACTTGTGGCAGTAAGCGCTAGGTTACAGGAAAGTTGAAAGATTACAACAAGAAGTCTACACTATTTGCTTCTCCTACTGCTCTAAATTAAATCAGCTTACTGGCGAAAGAGTTAATGTCGTATTGGTTTCATAGTCGACCTTTTGGCCCATCAGTATTTTGTGCTCATTACTCTAACTCAATGGGAAATATTTTTTATCTGTCTGTTTTTCTACTAAAAATAATTTCTAAGATGCCATTCCTATAGGTAGATCTCGCTGTATCAATGTCTATATCAACTGGCATATGTATAATTCGATTATAACTTATTGCATTCGGATCATTTATAGTAGCAGCAGATGTTACCTCCACTGAATTATCTTCATAAGCTTTGACTCTAATATTCTCTTTAGTAACGTGAGGAATCTCCGCAATGACCTTGACCTGTGTGTCTGTTGTAATAACATCACACAATAGTTCTCTTGTTTCGCTTGGAGCTGTGAATGGTAAAGACATCGTAGTAGATCTATTGATTTTCCTTTTGCTACTGCTATTCCTATTTCTGACAATTATAAATGGCTTTGAATTTTTGAGCTCCTTTATTACCCGTTTGGAATGATTTGATTTTGTCTTACGAGATTTTCTTTTTAGTTTATTTTTTGATGATACTGTAGTAGTGGTAGTAATAGTCATTATTGACGTTGTTGCTAGCAAATCTTGCAAATCCTCCTCGAATAATTTGTGAAGTTTATCGAAATCGTCAAAAAATGTTTCTTCTTCAAAATCATCAAATTCTATCCAAGATTTCCTTGGCTCTGCTAGGAATGCAACAAACCACTTCTCCATATTTCTACTCCAAAAACTCATGACGAATGACCGTAAGTCGATTAAAAACAAAAGCTATATTAAAGATTTCGCAATGCGCTTTATCTAATGTCTGACTTTAACTGATGTTATTCAGTGTGCTCGTCTATTTGCATTGGCTATAAAACAACATGATTGACAGAAATAAGATGTAGACTTACACCATGAATAAATATATGCATGACATTCTGATATTATTATGACTAAAGTAGAGATAAAATGTACCGAAAATGGGCCTAACTTGGTAGTGGTAGATGGTACCGTTTTTGCTGCTCTGTGTAGGTGTGGTGCATCTAATAGCAAGCCATACTGTGATGGGGCTCATGCAAAAATAAGATTCAAAGCGGAACCAAAGGAGATAAAAGTTTCAGAGTAGCAAGAGTAAAATTGACACACGTAGGCAATGCCTTTCTTATTTTTCGTTTTGTCCTCGATCATGATCCTAGTTTCTTCTAGCTAGGTATATAGGACTAGTGTTCGGTTCTGTAGGTAATCATACCTTCAGAGGTTTCATGTTACTGGATATACGATTGACTTGTTCTGTCAAAGTTCTTTATGATTTCAAAATTTCTTTCAAAAGTATCTTGTCTAAGTAAATTTAACTCCGGAAACAAGGTCGAAGGATCTTCCTTCGCTATTTTCGAGGCTAGGTGGTCTCTTCCAAATAGAAAACTACAAAGATCATATGTCATATTTCTTACTCGAAATTCATCTAATATACCAAAGCTATGAAGATATTCGTGAGCCAAGACCATAAATAAATAGGAGTTATATTCTTCTGAAGATTTGTATGCTTTTATGATACTCAGGATAGCGCGATTCATAACAATTACATTAGAGCCAAGAATATGATATGCTCCAAGACTACTTGGCAATCCCTGAAGTATCAAGCTTAATCCCGCTCTATGCATGCTAAATTTAGTATTAACTGACTCCTTGACCAGCTCAAAGACCTCATTAAAGTCCTTTAAGTCTGCTAGTCTAGCTTGATATTGATGTTGATCTTCTATTGAAACCAAATGCTGATTTATCTGTCTATACTATATGAGAATAGCGCTATAAACCTTCCACAATTTTTTGTTTTAATTGTGTTTTTGCTGCTTTCAACTTCCCTTCTATGTTCCCTGTAAGCTTCTCCCCATATATAGAAGGAGATTCTAGATTATCTTCAGGTATGAGCTACGTCACCAGAATTATTACTGTTAGTAATAGGTGCTATAGTCAAATCCCAAAGGTTTTCATCTCTAAGTGAAAAGGATTCTGATTCACTTCCCTTTTTATTCAAATGTATTTTATATCCTAGGCTTACCTCTTTAGTATCATTATCTATAATGTAGGGTTCGGTTTTTTCTTCCAGATAGGCAAAGTCTTTTTCACAATTTATGTTGAAATTGTTGCTTCGATTGTGAAATAGGTTATTCTTAATGTATTCTATTGCATCATGCCAGGTATAAGCTTTGATTCTGCCCACTGACTCACCTTTATCAAATCGGTTATTGTCACCGTAATATTTGTAGATGTCGAAATAATCAGCTTCTTTAATGCAATT